>JBOHUW010000001.1:0-20832 GCA_050734895.1 Candidatus Dormibacteraceae bacterium
ATTCAAAACATGGACGCCCTCGGGGGCTGATTTGGCTCAACCGGGCAAGTGGTATCTCTTCGATGCTACCGGCCTAACCTTGGGGCGGCTGGCCAGCGATGTGGCGGTGATTCTGCGCGGCAAGCACAAGCCGACCTTCACTCCCCATCAAAACCTGGGGGATCACGTAGTGGTGATCAATGCGGGTAAGGCAGTGGTTACCGGCAAGAAGCTGGAGCAGAAGGCCTACACCCGATACACCGGTTATCCGAGTGGGCTGCGGAGTCGCACCTTGCGTCGTCAGCTCGAAATCGATCCGACCCAGCCCTTGCTGCATGCGGTTAAGGGCATGCTGCCTCGGAATCGGTTGGCGGCCGAGATGTTGAAGCGACTTAGAGTATATCCGGGAGCAGAGCATCGGCACCAGGCACAGCAGCCACAGCCGATGGAGAATGGGGAGTAATAAAGTTGGCTGAGCAAGAAATTCTCTCGCGCGCGGTGGGTCGTCGAAAGACGGCCATCGCTCGGGTTCGTCTGTTGGCAGGCGAGGGAACGATGGTGATCAACGGAAAAGATCCTTTGGCTTATCTAGGCCAGCGACGGCTGGAGCAGGCAGTTGTACGGCCTCTCTGGCTGACCGAGAATCAGCAGCGCTTTGCGGTTAGCGTGAAGGTGATCGGGGGCGGTGTTTCCGGTCAGGCGGGGGCGATCGCTCACGGTATCTCCCGAGCCCTGATCCTCTTCGATCCTGAACTCCGCCCCGCGCTCAAGCGAGATGGGCTGCTAACTCGAGACTCTCGGGAGAAGGAGCGAAAGAAGTACGGTCTCAAGCGAGCCCGGAAGGCCCCGCAGTACACCAAGCGTTAATCTGTTGTCCTCCAAGGTGAGCTTCAAGCTCACTTTGGAGTATGACGGAACCGATTTTGCTGGCTGGCAGCTGCAGGTTGGCCGCCGTACTGTCGAGGGTGAACTCCGGCAGGCGTTGGCTCGCTTGCCCCTCAAATTGGAGGGTCTGTGGGCGGCCGGTCGAACTGATGCCGGAGCGCATGCTGAGGGGCAGGTAGTCAGTGTGCGCTGCGTAACTGCCCTTACCCCACTGCGGCTCCGCGGCGCATTGAATGCTCTCCTACCAGCTGATGTTGCGGTACTCCAACTTGAGGAGGTAGGGCCAACCTTTCATGCCCGCTATGATGCCCGCTGGCGGAAATATCGCTATCGTTACCTACTGGGCGAGGTGCGGTCTCCACTCCACCATCGCTACAGCTGGGGGGTAGGGACGGACTTGCAGTTGGCCCCGATGCAGGAATCGGCTCGCGCTCTGATTGGAACTCACGATTGGACCACCTTCTCCATGGCGGGGGGTAATCCCAACCGAGTGAGGGAAATCTGTCAGGCTATCGTTGAACAGCGCGGGCGCTACATCGAACTGGAGTTGGTCGGGAGGGGGTTTCTACGAGGCATGGTTCGCTCAATCGCTGCGGCGTTGGCCGAGGTAGGGCTTGGCCGTCGACCCTCGGAGTGGGTGGGGGAGATCCTAAGGGCTCGAGATCGCAGGCTCTCTCCTCGCCCTGCCCCCGCCGCTGGATTAACCTTGGTCGAGGTGGAGTATGCAGAGGTGGGCGCCGAGCTGGTCTGAGATCAGGCCTGCCCAGCGCCCATGACCGGAATCTGACGAGTGCGAGGATCGGCGGCCAAAAGTTGACGCATCAAATCGCCAGCATCGCTCAGAATCAAGTCGGGAAGCTCGTCTACTGCCAACTCGATGGCTCGGCGAAGGTGGTGGGCTACCGAAACCTGACAGCCTCGAAGTTGGAGTCTTAAGCTGTGCGACTTTGCCGCCCGACCGTCCTTCAACACCAGTAATATCCTCAATCCGCTCTTCTTGTCCGCTTTTGAACTGCTTCGCTTCGAGTTGTGCCTCGACATAATCAAGCCCCCAACCGTGCCCAGATCACTGCCCCCAATCGGATAGAAACCTAACCGGTACCAGAATTCGGGAGCAGAACTTTGGCCACACTGTTGAGGCTGAATCTACCGCGTAGAGCGGCCAAATGCAAGGGGCAAATCGAGATTTCTTATCCTTTTTGCGAAAGCTTTACAAACAGGAAGCGATTGGTCCCTGCTTCAGCCGGTGGTTGAGCAGCCGACCTGACTCTCCAAAGCGTATCCACGAATGGTGCCGCCTGGACCATTTTCGATCGTGTACCAGGTCCCATCTGCTCCAGCATCGAACATGTCATGGGTGTGGATGTAGCCAACAATCTGGTGAGGATTGGGATCTTTGTACTGGTAAATGGGTCCATCTCCAGTCGCGATACAAACGGCCCCGGCCAGGGCGGAAATCGGATTGGCTGCCAAGGGCAACAGGGCTGCGCTCAATGCAACAGCGATACTACCGATCGTAAAAACAATCTTTCTAATCATTATTACCTCTCAATTATAGGGACAAGCTCGCTTACTTTCGCAGCGATTGCTCAAGACCCCGGCCGGGATGCCAGGACTCGATCACCAAGTGCTCGGCGCTGTCATCAATATAAGTTAGCACGACCTCACTGATCTCCACTCGGAAACGGTGAGGTTGATCAGCTTGGGGAGGATTGGTCATCTCATGTGCTCGTCCGGAAAGCTTGGCTTCGCCGAGCCATTGGCTTGGGTCGGCATCGGGAGGATCTTCAGTTGGGGAGTGCAGTGCGAGGCGGGGATCGCGGCGAAGATCGAGTGCCTTCAGTGCACCGGCCATACTACCCAAGTAGAGCCCGTCATCTTCAAACTCGACCTCGATGCCACTGATCCGGGGACTTCCGTCCATGCGCAGTGTGGCCAGGGTACAATGTTTGCGGATAGCAAATCGAGCTCGGACACGCTCGGCAAATTCTGGCTCTGAGCTTATGAAGGCTCCCCAACCAACAGCGATCATGATGCAATACTACTGAACTAAGCTTGTTCTCAGGGGCAAGAGGAGTCAAGAACCGAAGTAGAGCCGCTCCAAATCGATCAGCTGTACTTCACCAGATGTGGCCATCGTTTGGAGTTCAGAGGTGAACCCTGCTCCCGAATAGCAGACGAGCCGAATGTTGCGGACATCGAAAGTGGAATGATCTTGGAGCAGCCGCTTGATGTGAGCGTCCGACAGGTGATTGCTGGCTACTTCTGCTATTCTTTCTTCCATCAATTCAGAGGTCAGGAGGTAATTCACAAGATGCTTCGTTCAGTTCAGCTGGCCGCGGGCCTGGTGGCCATTGCCTGTCTGGCGGCGCTGGCCTTTGTTCCTTTTGCCGCCACTTCGGTGCGAGCCGACAACAACACCGCTTCGGCCGGTACTTATGCCGATTACTCGATGATGTACCAGCGCCGGGCCGGTCAGTTCTTCTCAGGAGGAGCGGTTGCCGGCCAGTGGTCATGGACGCCCCAGCCGGACGGGCGTTCCCACATCTCCTGGGGAGATCCCAAGAGCTGGCCCCCCACGTATTACGAGAACTTCTATCACGATGGCGATTGGGTCATGCTCGATGGCTGGCAGGACAAAGATGTCTACTACACCCTGCGAGTCACTAAAGAAGAGCTGTGTGAGGGCAATGGTCCTTGCAAGACGATAGCTACCAGTGGACCCCAGCATTACACCAAATGGAACATTCCTGCCTCCGGTTCCTACACGCTGAAGGCCTGGGGCAAGCTCACCGGATCGAACCCCGGCAGCCCGGTCGTCGACTTCGGCCATACTCAGACCTGGTCTGCACCCGAATCCTGCTCGAACCAGGACCTGGGCAAGCAGAGCTGCATCAAGCAGTGGGAGTCGTGGTGGGACAACAATGGGGCTCCCGGAACCCCGATCAAGCAGAAGTTGGCTCGTGAGCAGCTAATTGCCAGGGGGCTCGGTATGGCCTTCGGGATACTCCAATCTTCCCCATCGAACTGGCGAGCGGATATGCATTCCTCCTGGAACTGGTAGCGGTGTCTTTCAAGGGCTGAGGCAAGCTTGCAGAGCCGGGGCCAGATCTCCCCGCGCCGATACGGCTACGCCAGCCAGCCCCAGCCAGCCGGCCATCGAGTGTAGCTCGATAGCCAGCTCCTGGGCTACCGTTGAATGCGACGTCTCAGCCTCGGCGTGGGCGGCGGCCACTCGGAGCACCTTCGCCTGACGATCTGCCTTGAGGTCGACTCTGGCGACCAACTGGTTACCGAGTAGGAAGGGTAGTACATAGTAGCCGTGAATACGTCGGGCGGCGGGCACGTAGATCTCTATTCGGTAGCGCATGCCAAAGAGGCGCTCAGTTCGGTTGCGCTCCCAGATCAGAGGATCAAAGGGCACCAGGAGGGCGTGAGCCTGTATTCGGCGGGGTAGTCGGACCTGGTGGTGAAGATAGGCAGGGTGTAGCCACCCCTCTACCTTCACCGGCTGCAGTTCGCCCGTTTCAACCAGTTCGGCTATTCGAGGACGGGCCTCGCTCGGTTTGAGTCGGAAGTAGTCTCGGAGATCGCCTTCGGTAGCCACTCCCAGGGCGGCGGCGGCGATTGCTAACAGCCGCCGGTGGGCGTCAGCTGGGGCCGGGGTGGGGGCGTTCAGTACTTCACCCGGGAGTACCCGTTCGGGCAGATCATAGAGCCGTTCGAAGCCGCGCCGCCCGGCGACGGTTACTTCACCAGCCCAGAAGAGCAGTTCAAGCGCAACTTTGGTCTCTGATCGCTCCCACCATGACCCGGCTCTCCGGGAACGTTCCTCGGTTAACGCTCCGGCGCTCACCGCTCCTCGTTCGCGAACCAACGAAAGGATGTGGGTGATGAAGTCCGGTCGAGCTGTTTTCAGCCGGTTTAAGGTGTTCCATTGGTGGGGACGTGCCATCCGCCAGCGGAGCAGCGGATGGAGTTTGACCGGGAGCAGCGAAGCCTCATGACCCCAATATTCAAAGAGCTCGCGAGGCGCTCGCGAGGCCATCAGGTCAAGGGTAGAGGTAGGGTAGGGGCCGATCCGGCTGAAGGCAGGTAGGTAGTGGGCACGGGTGAGCACGTTGACCGAATCGATCTGGAGGAGTCCGGTCCGAGCCACCACCCGCCGCAGGGCTCGTCGGTCGGGAACCCCGGTCGATCGGCGGTCGTTGAAACCCTGAGCGGCGAGTGCGAGCAGGCGAGCCTGAAGCAGGGATAGATCAATAGAGTTAGGCATGACCCTGATGTAGTGTATTCAATATGGAAATTAGTGACAGCTTGCCCGATGCCAACCTGATCCATGCCTACGATGCGGCGGAGTGAAATCTATAAGACCTTGAGGCGGAGCTTCGATCGAGGTGAGCAGAGGCGGCTGGCCGGCTTCTACGGCGGGATCCTGGTCCTTCACCTCATCGGCTTTGGCTGCCTCCTAACCTACGGGGTGGCCAACCCATCGTTCTTCGCCCTGGGTGCGCTGGCCTACTCTTTCGGTCTCCGGCATGCTTTCGATGCCGACCACATCTCGGCCATCGACAACACCACTCGTAAGCTGCTTCAGCAGGGGAAGAAACCGGTCGGCGTCGGATTCTTCTTCTCGCTCGGGCATTCAACGGTCGTATTTCTCATCGCTCTGGCTCTGGGCTTTGCCGTGAAATCGATTGTGCAGAGCGTGGTTAGCGACAACGGGCAGCTCAAAAATATCGGCGGCATCATTGGAACGACTGTGTCGGGCACGTTCTTGATCCTGATTGGCCTCCTCAACCTGATCATCCTGTTGGGCATCATCCGGGTCTTCCGGCGGATGCGAAGAGGTCAGTACGATCGGCACTCGCTGGAGCACGAATTAGTGGCCGGTGGTCTGATGAGCCGGGCCTTCGGCCGACTCTTCCGCCTAGTGAATGACAGCTGGCATATGTACCCGATTGGCTTTCTGTTCGGGCTGGGTTTCGACACCGCCTCGGAGGTTGCCCTGCTTAGCATCTCGGCCGGGGCGGCGGCCAAGGGCCTTCCCTTCCTGGCGGTCGTCTCGCTGCCGCTGCTTTTTGCCGCTGGTATGTCTTTGATGGACACCACCGATGGTGCTTTTATGTCCAAGGCCTACTCCTGGGCTTTCTCGAACCCGATCCGGAAGGTGTTCTACAACTTGACGGTCACGGCGCTGTCGGTGATGATTGCCCTGGTGATCGGCGTCCTAGAATTGTTGCAGATACTAATCCAAGTCGAAAATCTGCGGGGCCAGCCTTGGGATGTGATCGGGGGTTTCAATTTCATCGGACAGGCGGGCTTCTTCATCGTAGGGCTGTTCGTACTGACCTGGATCGTCTCCGTGGTCGTCTACCGTGCCGGCCGCGTCGAGAAGCGCTGGAGTGCAATGGCGGAGGGTGATTAACGGGTTCGGAAGAGATAAGCCCAAAGCCAACGTTGAGGATCCGGTGGTCAGCGCCAACCAAGATTGCAGTTGTATTGGACCAAGATAAGATGGAGTTGAGATGAAGAATCTGTTGAGCCTTAATCCTGAGCGTCGAGCCGGAGAGATCATAAGTCAGATTCTCTATATAACGATCGCCACGGTCTCTTCTGAGGGTAAGCCCTGGAACAGCCCACTCTATTCAGCTTACGATGAGCTCGGGAATTTCTACTGGACATCTTCACCGGAAGCCCAGCACTCCCGCAACATCGAGGCCAATGGCGAAGCGTTCCTCGTAATTTACGATTCCACTGTGCCGGAAGGGACGGGTGAAGGCGTTTACATCGAAGCGATAGCGGGAGTTTTGGACGATTTGGATGAAATTGCTGAAGCGAGACGTCATTCCGGTCTTCGGCGCGGTAAGTATGATCCCCAGGAGCGTCCGGAGCAGTATCTTCCGGGCGGTGTGTGCAGAGTTTATCGGGCCAGACCGAAGCGTGCCTGGATGAATGACGATGTGATAGATGAAAATGGTTGTTTCGTCAAGGACATCCGGGTCGAAATTCCACTCACTTCGCTCACCGGCCTCGTGTATTGGTAGCCCTTCACTGCTGGGCGACTAAAGAAGCGACCTCCTCGGCGCACCCCCATGACACAGTTACGCCGGCGCCGCCATGTCCGTAGTTATGTACCACGGGCGGTCCGTCACCGGAGCTATCGAGCTCAAGTCGAATCGTGGAGCGGGCCGGACGGAGTCCGCTGATCCCACTGATACGTCGGGCTGTTGCCAAACGTGGCTCGATGGCTATACAACGTTCCACGATCTCGTCATCCATGGAGGGAGGGACTTCGAGCTCGGTTACGTTCTCTTCATAGGTTCCGCCGAGAACGATGTCCTTTTGACGAGGAAGGATATGGGTAGGCCACACTCCTGCTTCATTGCCAAAGAACTCCTCCACTCCGACTTGCTCAACACGGACAACCCGCCCTCGCACCGGATACAATTCTGTGTCCCCAGTCAATTCCTGGGCCCCGAGTCCCGTCGCGTTGACAATGACTTCTGCAAACGGTGATACTTCGATGAACGAGGTGGCTGCCTGCTCGCGGACCTGCCCACCAAGTGCCTTGACCCGGTTCAAGAGCCAAGGCATGTACCGATTCATCTCGATCATCGGAGCTCGCATCCTCACAGCACTTGAGCAGTGGGCAGGCAATTCTGATTTCACAATTACCTTCGTGCCGGGGATCGTGAGGATCCGCTCGGGTGGGGGGTTAGATGCTAAGGCGAGGACCCCAGTTCGCATACAAACACCTGTTGCCGAATCGGTGGAAAGTTGTTCGAATACTCGAAATGACCTCGTGCTCCAACTCATGACTCTGTCAGCCGGTTCGGCATGAAACGACCACCACAGGGCGGCTGCGACGTCCGAGGTGGTATTTGGCGTAATGGCCTTGGCCCAGATCTCAACCGAGTGCCCCTCTTCAAGAAGTCGAATCGCGCTGGTTAGGCCCGAAACCCCCGCTCCCAACACCACAACCTTGGCCATCGCATCATTCTAGAGGTAGGGATATCCTGGCTTCAGCCCCGGCTCCACATCGAGCCAGAGCTGTAACGCCGCAGCCCGAGGGTGAAGAGTCCCCAGGTGAATACTGCCAGTCCGGCCGACACTACCACCAGCAGCAGTCCCGTGTCCGGGTCGAAATGACGCAGCAAGCTGGCCGGCAGCCCGGTCACGAAGGCGGCTGGCAAGATGGTGAAGAGAATGACTTTGGTTACACCGCCAAAGATGTCCAGGGGGTAGGAGGCCAGCGTAACTATAGCGTTTAATCCCAGATCCGACTGATCTCCCCGCCCCCCGAAAAAGAAGGTGAGCGTGCCACTCAGGACCATGAAGCTGGTCAAGACTGTGGCGCCGCACACGACGGCGAATAGGAAGGCGGCGGCTCGTGGCGGAGAGGGGTGGCCGGCGAATAAGAAAAGGGTGACCCCGAAGACCAAGTCACCGAGAGCCGCAACATCGATGCGGCTGGCCAGCAGGTGTGGGAGTGGTGCCACGGGGAGCATGAGTGTCTCGTCAAGCGCTCCGTCTGCCGCCAGCTGGCCGATCCAACGGCAATTGGAGAGTAGTCCCAGTGCGATCCCTACTACCGTTGTGGTTACCGCGAAGAGCACGAAGAGATCGTCTCGGGTCCAACCTCGGAGCTGGCCTACCCGATTGAAGAAGAGAGTCCAGAAGATCAGCCAGGTGGCGTCATTGGCGACCATGAAGCCGACCTGAAGTAGGAACGACCCCGGATTGGCCAGGGCGTCGAGCATCGCCGTTCTCAGGGTGGCAACCGTGGTTATCAACCTCCCACCACCTCCAGTCGCCTCTGCCCCAGTGCAAACACCGCCAGCGCTATTGCGACGATGAGAATCAACCAGCCGGCCTGGATCAACAACAGCCCGGGGTCGAGGTGACCGGAGGCGATCCTGCCTGGTATGTAGGCCATGGCCGAGAAGGGGAGCATCTGACAGACAGAGGCCACACCTGTGGGTAGCAGCTCTAATGGAATCAGCATGCCGCCGGGCAGGAAGACCAGCTTTTGGTAGAGGAACCATCCTGATTTGGCGTCTTTGAACCAGAAGGCAGTTCCGCCCACGGCGTGCTGAAAGGCGATGTTGGTAGTTCCACCGATAATGACGGCAGGCACGGCTAGGAGGAGACAGACTAAGTTGGGGGGTGGACCGGCCAGCAACCAGGTCAAAGCTGCCCCGCAGGGAAAGATCAGGGCTATCCGGCCGAACCCACTCCCGGCTTCCATTGCCATCCACATCGCCACCACCGGCACCGGGCGCAGCATGGGGACGGTGATGGCACCCGACCCGATTTCCTCGCCTACCTCCTCCACGGTCCGTTGGCGCGCGGCAATGACGGCGACCTGGGCTCCGAACACATACCAGAGCAGCCCACTGATCTCGTAGCCCCCCAGGCTGCCATGGTGGGCGTCGATGGCCGCGTGCCAGAGGGCTGACATCACGACCAGGATGAGTAGTAAGAATCCCCCTCGCATTACGAGCGAAGAGAAGTCGGTCAGCACGCTGCGGAGGCCGATCCCGAACCCGGCGATGATCGCCCTCATGCTGGCCGCGAGTAGATGTGGGAGACGACCTCCTCGAGGGGAGGGTCGGTCACCGAGATATCAGCCACCGGATAGCCGTCGAGGAGTTTGTCGAGTACGCCTCGGATCGAACTGGCCTCGGTATCGACCACCAGCGTAGCCCCCTGGTCGGAGTGCTTTACGAGCTGGGCTCCGGAGATACTCACCGACTCCACTGGCCTCTCGAACCGAACTTCTATGACTTTGCTCGAGAGCAGAGCGTGACGTAACTGGGAGACTCGGTCGTCATAGATCAGCCGGCCGTGGTTGATCACCATCACCCGTTGGGCCACCTGCTCTATATCAGAGACGTCATGAGAGGTGAGAAAGATGGTCGTTCCTCGCTCCTGGTTGAGCCGGATCACTAAGTCTCGCAGCCGAGATTTAGCGACTAGATCGAGTCCGATGGTGGGTTCGTCGAGGAAGAGGACCTCCGGTTGGTGGAGCATGCTGGCCATCAGCTCGCAGCGCATCCGCTGACCGAGTGAGAGATGGCGTACCGGCGTATCGAGCAGGTCCCCAGCGTCGAGCAGTTCGCCTAGCTCCTCGATCCGCCGTTGTTCGGTCTCATGACTAAGTCGGTAGATCCGAGCTAGGAGCTTGAGCGTCTGCCGGGGGCTGAGCTGGAACCAGAGCTGAGAACGCTGCCCGAAGAGGGTCCCGATCCGCCGGGCCAGCTGCCGCCGACCGGTCCAGGGCACTATCCCCAACACCGTGGCCGAACCTGAAGTGGGATGAAGGATACCGGTCAGCATCTTGATAGAGGTCGACTTCCCCGCCCCGTTAGGCCCGATGTAGGCGAGCCGCTCGCCTGCCTCCACGGTGAAGGTGATCCCGGCTACGGCCTCTACCGGCGTCCGGTCACGCCTTCTTCCCCGACCGGGGAAGCTCTTGCGCAGATTTTGGGCATCGATGGCTAGCATGATTTCTTCCATATTGACTACCTGGCGGCCCAGGAAGTCGATCGCTGAGACAGCAGCCCGTGGCTGAAATGGGGGAGCTTCTCTCATTCAAGGGCTTGCCGCACGGCCCATTAATGGGTCATATGACCCATTAATGGGCCGTGCGGGTTAAGATTGCAATTGTGGACGTGAGTCATCCGTACGCCGATGTGCTACCGAAAGGGCGAGGTGCGGTTCTGGCGGTTCTAGTTCGCATCAAGGTTCCGATAACGGTTCGGGATCTAGCTTGGCATGCGCATATTCCTAACAGTTCAGTACAAAGGATCATTGCCCAACTTGTTCGATCGGGATTGGTTCATACGGGAACCGCTGGTCGAGCGACGCTGGTGACTTTAAACCGCGATCATCTTTTGGCCGACGCCGTTACAGATCTTGTTCAAATCCGCGGGACACTCATCCGGCGCCTGGAAGCTGAGGTAGACCGCTGGGTGGATCTTGCCGGAGCGTGGCTGTTCGGCTCTACTGCTCGCGGGGACGGCGGTTCGGAATCGGATATCGACATACTACTTGTTGCGGAGAGGAGCGTTGAGTCCGATCCCTGGGAGGAACAGACGAGTCGCTTGGCACAGAACATTCGACTGTGGACCGGAAACGATGTCCAGCTGGTGGAACATACCCGGAATTCGTTCCGTGGACTCGTGGTTGACAAGAATCCACTCGTGGCCATGATTTGGAGTGAAGGTATACCGCTCTCCGCGACGACCAGGACCACTCAAAGGAGCCTTTCCCGATTATGAGCGCCCGCCCAGTTGGTCGTCGTCACTCATGTACGAGCGCAGATGCGAGGGCCAGATTGCACGATGCCGAGGCCTTTCTTGACACTGCCGATCTGGCGGCCGACGCCGATGTTAAAGCGACCAACGCCGTGCATGCGGCGATCGCCGCCTCCGATGCCATCTGTTGCTACGAACTCAACGAGCGGTCCGCGGACGGCAACCATTCTGCGGCAGTCAATCTATTGGCAGCTGTAGACAGTCGCTTGGCTAACGCATTGAATCGTGCGCTCGTCCATAAGACGCAGGCGAGCTATGAATCGCGCGATATCTCGTCGAGTGATGCCGAGAAGTGCATTCATCAGGCACGGACGCTCACCGAGGCGGCCCGTGCACTAATACGCTTGTCTTAGCGGTTACCGATCGGCATAATAGGTCGAGCAATGCCACTCACGTCGTGGGTATACTCGTCTGTCCTCTAAGCTGCAAGCAAACTTCCCCAAGAAAGCCATCGAGGCGGCCGGACTGCGGCCGGGGGATCAGCTGAAGGCTGAAGCTGTCGGTCCGGGCGAGATCCGGTTCATACGAGTGAGCGATCCTCTGGAGGTGCTGGACGAACTGGCCCACGAGTTTGCAGGAATGTACCCGCCCGGCTATCTTGATGAGCTGAGGAATGAATGGGACGATCGCTGAGTGTGCTCGATGCCAGCATCCTGATTGCCTTACTGGATGAGACCGATGTGGGACGGTCGGTTGCCCGCGCCGCCGTCGGTAAGTCGAAGCAGGACCATGAGTTATTAATCCCGGTCACAGCTTTCTCGGAGTCGATTGTGGCCCCGTATCGTCGCAGTTATCAGGATGGTCAGCGGGCCGAGACGGCTTTTGCTGCTCTGGGGAGCGTTGTGGAGGTGACACGGGATATTGCCAGCCGAGCCGCCCAGCTTCGTGCGGTGCGTCAGATCAAATTACCGGATGCGCTGATCTTAGCCACTGCCATGCGTATGGAGGCCGATCAAATCCTGACCTTCGACCGGCGCTGGAGAGGTGTTGATTCTCGGATCCTGCTCCTCACGCCATAGGGCAAAGCGCAACAGATTAGTTGCATTGCTCCGATCGAGATGCTAATATGCAACCAAAAAGTTACATATTAGGAGGTTACATATGAACGTAATGAGCACCGATCGCATTGAGAGGAAAGTTCTGATCCGAGCGCCGAGAGAACGAGTCTGGCAGGCGCTTGCGGACGTCGAGGCGTTTGGCAAATGGTTCGGTGTTGATCTTGTCGGTTCGTTTGCCCCCGGAGCCCATCTCCAAGGTCAGGTCACCCACAAGGGCTACGAACATTTGCCGTTCGATATAACCATCGAGAGGATGGAGCCGGAGCGGCTCCTCTCCTGGCGGTGGCACCCACATGCAGTCGATCCCAGTGTCGACTACAGCACGGAGCCGACGACGCTCGTCGTGTTCGAGCTTCACGAGGTCGAGGAGGGCACGCTGCTCACGGTGGTCGAATCCGGCTTCGAGGGCATTCCGCTTGCGCGTCGGGCCGAGGCCTATCGGGGGAACGAGCAGGGTTGGACCCTGCAGATGGAGGCCATCGAGCGATATGTCACCAGGTTGGGCTGACTCCGTGTTGGACCCACACAGTTTGGAGGCAACAGTTCCGGTCTTTGCGGCCCTGGGTGATGAGACGCGTCTGCGTCTCGTTACTCGGCTCAGTACGGAAGGACCACTGTCCATCACTCGGCTCACGACGGGGGGCAGTGTCACGCGTCAGGCCGTGACGAAGCACCTACACGTGCTTGCTCAGGCTGGCATTTGCTCACAGCTTGCGGCTGGTCGGGAGAGGATCTGGGAGCTCGAGCCGCGGCCGCTGCTTACCGCACGTGACAACCTGAACCAGATCTCCGCGGAGTGGGACGAGGTGCTGGGGCGCCTGAAGCAGTTCGTCGAAGGGCAGTAGGGGTTGGGCGAATGATGTCGACTGGCTTCGTCCCAGCCGCCTTCAAGGCATCGCTGCGGGTGATGGGTGACATGACGTACCGAGCTCAAGCTTGACAACAGCTTTGGGTAGTGGCAGATTCTCATTCAGAATCCTCTCAATTGCGGTTTGTATGACTCGCATATAACCATGTGCCAACATATTTCTAAAGGCCACAATTTGCTTCTGGTACGGATGGGTAGCGTACTATAAATGCCTATGAAAGAGCGCTTTTTGTTTATAGTGATAGCTGCGTTGTTTGTTGCCTTTGGGCTTGGGATTCTTGCTCTGGCGATTTCCCACCGTGATGGCTGGCTGGGGCTGGCTGGTTTAGCATTTTTGTCTGGGCTGGGTATTGTTGCTAGCAGTCGATGGATAAGACCACAAGGTCAACAAACTGTACTCAAGATGGTAGTCTTTTGCCTGGGCCTTGGCCTGATGGCTGGACCACTATATCCGTTGATACAGGTGATGGCCAGGTCATTATATCCATGGATACAGGTGCCGATTATGCCAAGTGAATCAGAGCCACAAGCGGCGCTATCAGGATTGCTCTTCGGAGTGATTTTCATGGCCCTCAATATGGGGGGGCGCATCATATTGGCCAAGTCGTCATATGATGCTAGGATCAATTAGGCGGTACCCCTTTAGCCAGGTTTGGTAGAGACCTCCTCAATTTAAGTTCAAATGGTGGAGCGAAGCGGATTCGAACCGCCGGCCTCTGCCGTGCGAGGGCAGCGCTCTTCCAGCTGAGCTATCGCCCCGAACTCAAGAACTAGATTACACCCTATCAATTACCAGTCGGCGGCTGAGAGTCACCGTGAGTTTATAGCTCGGATTCCCACAACACCTGCACTCCAGGATAGCGACGGCTGTGTTCATGCATTTGACGATCTTTGCTGATCAAGGCAATTTTAAGCTCCCCAGCGGTAGCATAAATTAGACGATCGGCGGGGTCTCCTCGAAAATCCTTAAGCTGGGCGGCGATGATGGCGGCTTGAGGTGTAAGCTCGGCAACTTCCACCTGACCTGTATGGAGTAGTTCACGGGTCCAACGAAGGAGGTTGCGATCTATACTTACGCGACCTCGCTCAACTAACATAGCTAACTCCCAAAATGATACTGGGCTAACTAAAATAGGAAGCTCACGAGCCACCCTTTTGGTTAGTTTTTTCGGCAAGTGGCCCTGGTCTTCGATCCACCACAGAAGAGCATGAGTATCAAGGAGAATCATCCCTCCTGTTCCGCCGCCCAAGTTTCTTGCAATGGGCTCAGCAATTCATCTTCGGTGGCGAGGACACGAAGGCTGCCGCGGAGATTTATGGCTGGAGCATCGACTGGAACTACTCGGGCTACCGGCCGCCCTCGTTTGGTTATCAGCAGAGAAGCTCCTTCCTCGGAGACCCGAGTTAGTAAGGCAAGGCAACCCTGCTTAAACTCTCCGGCGGGAATAATCGAGTCTTGGTTTCCATGGACGGTTCCCATAGACACATTGTAACTGATTTGCCCCAGTTTATTGAGAAGGTTGAGAATGTCCGCAATTACTAGCCGGCGGCCGAGAGCCAGAGCTGAATTGCGGCCTGGGAGCGCCACGGTCGCCACGGTTCGGCTAGTTGGACTACTGTAGGAGGCGTGATTTCTCTCGATGTGAGCTGTTTGAGGGTTCGGAGCAGTACGAGGTCGGTGATCGGGAAGGCGTCTGGTTCTCCGAGGCGGAGGGCGATGTAGTGTGCGGTCCAAGGTCCGAGGCCGGGGAGGGCGACAAGAGAGGCGACCAGTTCATCCAGCTTCGCGCCACGGTCGAGGCAGAGGGTGCCCTCGGCGACGGCGCGGGCGAAGTTTTGAATCGCCGCCGCCCTAGCAGTGGTGAGTCCAATTCCGGTCAGATCAGCGGTGGCCAGAGTCGTTGCTGGGGGAAAGAGGTGGGTCAGGCCGAGCTGTTCAAGGCCGGGAACCGCCATACCATGTCGTTTGACCAGGCGACCGATGATCGTTCCTGCGCCACTGACGCTTACCTGCTGGCCGATGATTGCTCGAACTCCCACCTCGTAGGCATCCCAACATCCGGGCATGCGCAGCCCGGGGTGGGCCTTGACCAGCTGTCCGAGCAGGGGATCATCATCCAGGTGACTGACCGCGGCTTCCGGATTGAGGTCCAGGTTGAAGATCCGTCGTGCCTGTTGGGCGATGTGGATCAGGCCCTCCCAGTGGGGTAGGTGAGCGTGGAGCAGGAGATGATCTGGGCCTCCCGAGGTGATCTCCAGCAGCCCGGGATCACCGTCAATGAGGATGGTTCGGCGGTAGGTTCCGTTTGTTACCTGTTCCACACCGGTGATCGCTCGGGTAGCCAAATAGCCGAGCATGGAATCCCAATCGAGCGGTGGTTGGAAGGTTAGGCGTAGGGTGAGACCCCCATCGGCGATCAGGCGATCAGTCGCTTGACGTCGCGCCCGGAGTTGACTGGGGGTGGCCCGGAAGATCTCGTTAGTGGCTCGATTGAACTGTCGAATGCTCCCGAATCCGGCGGCGAAGGCAATCTCGGCGATGGAGAGATCGGTATCGTCGAGCAGCCGGCGGGCGAAGTGGGTTCGGCGGGAGCGGGCGAGCTGATCAGGTGTCACCCCGAGCTCCAGCAGGAAGCGGCGACGGAGATGTCGGGCCGACATGTTCAGCCGAGCCCCGAGGTCGCTTTCAGTGCCGCGGTCAAGTGCCCCGTCGAGAATCAGTTGAATACCCCGACAGATCAACTCCGGTCCAGCCCAATTGATTGGTTGATCGATTCGATAAGGTCGACAGCGCAGGCAGGCTCGGTAGCCGGCTGCTTCGGCCGCGGCGGCGAATTCGAAGTGTTGGACATTGCGGAGGTGGGGGCGTCCTCCACATCCGGGACGGCAGTAAATGCCGGTGGTGGCAACCGCGGTGAAGTGGCTCATGATTTCACTTATACCGTTCAGGCGGATCGATTGAAGGACATATTCGGACGGGCATAAACTGGTCCGAATACGTCCTGGGTAGAGCCGATTGACGCTCTATTCTGAAGTTATGGATACTATTTATTACGGCTTCACCTCGACCCCGATCGGTCGCTTTCTGATGCTTGGTTCGGGTCCTACCCTGAGAGGTCTTTACCTCGATCAACACCAGCGTACGCCCGCTCTGTCAAAGTCGGGTGCGTTGCCAGATGAAGGCCGGCTGGACGGCACCCGAGAGCAGCTCGAAGAATATTTCACCGGTCGTCGCACTAAATTTGATCTTGTTCTCCAGCCGGTCGGAACAGAGTTCCAGCTCGCGGTGTGGTCGGCCCTGCAGGAGATTCCCTACGGTCAAACAACTAGCTATGGTCTGATCGCTCAGCGCATCGGACGTCCCCGGGCGGTGCGGGCGGTGGGTTTGGCTAATGGGCAGAACCCGATCTCCATCGTAATTCCTTGCCATCGGGTGATCGGGTCCGACGGCCGCCTGACCGGCTACGGCTGGGGGCTTGAACGGAAGTCCTGGCTGCTCGATCACGAATCAGCTCGTTGATAGGGGTCGAGAGCATCACGAAGGGCGTCTCCAATGAAGTTGATACTAACTGCTGCTAGGGTGATGACCAACCCCGGTGCAATCGCCAGGGCTGGAGCTGCGGTGAGGTATTCTTCGGCATTAACCATCAGATTGCCCCAGGTGGGGACGTCAGGCGGCACCCCAAAGCCGAGGAAATCGAGAGCCGCCTCGGTCAGCATGGCTCCCGCCACTCCCAGGGTAGCGGCAACAATGATCGGAGCCGCTGTGTTGGGCAGGAGATGACGAATAATGATTGACAGGCGGGAAGCCCCAACCGAGCGAGCCGCGACGATGAAGTCCTGTTCCCGCAAACTAAGGAACTGACCGCGCACCAGCCGGGCCATTCCCATCCAGCTGAAGCAGCCGATGTAGAAGATGATATTGAAGAGAGAGTTAGGGCGGTAAGAAGCCAGAATCAGGAGTACGAAGAGGGCGGGGAAGGAGAGCATGAAGTCAACGATTCGCATTAATAAGGCGTCGACTAATCCCCCCACCGAACCCGCGATGCTGCCGACTATGCCCCCTAGGGCAGTCGCCAACAGCATCGAGCAAACTCCGACGGTAAGCGAAACCCTACCTCCATAGATGAGTCGGGTGAGTACATCTCTACCCAACTCGTCAGTTCCCAACGGATGTTGCCAAGTGGGGCCCATGGTGATATGGCTGAGGTCGGTAGCAGTGGGGCTGTAAGGGGTGATCAGAGGCGCCAAAATCGCGGCCAGGGTGAGGAGCAGGAGCAGCGCGGCTCCCAAGAGGGCCATTCGATGGCGTAAAAATTGCTTGCTGATCATGCTTTAGCCCCCAAGCGGATGCGCGGGTCGAGTAGTGCGTAGCCCAGGTCCGCGACCAGGTTGCCGCCGATGATCAAGCTGGAAGTGATTATTAATAGCCCCATCTCGACCGGATAGTCGCGGGCGTTTAGAGAAGCAAAGAAGAGCTGTCCCATGCCGGGCCAGGAGAATATCGTCTCGGTAATTACCGCTCCGGTAAAGAGCGCGGGAATGTCGAGTCCCATGATCGTTATCAGTGGCAGTAGGGCGACCGGCAGGGCATGCCTGAAAAGAGTCGTCGACCCCGAATTGCCCTTGGCTTTGGAGGTCATCATGAAGGGCTGGACGAGCACCTCCAGCAGCGAGGAGCGAAGGAAGCGACTCCAACTGGCGATGCTGGTCAAACCCAGGACCAGCGAGGGTAGTATGAGATGGTGGAGGATGTCCCAGGGTCCCCCGCCTCCAATACCCCGAAAACCGGAGACCGGGAAGAGCCCCAGGTGTACGGCGAGTACGAACTGAGCCATCAATCCGAACCAGAAGGTAGGCATGGCCCAGGCGAAGAAGCTGCCCAGGGTAAACGTATAGTCAAGTTTGGAGTAGCGACGCAAGGCAGAGAAGATACCGATCGGCAAAGCTAGGCCAACCGAGATCAGCAGCGCCGCTCCCATCAGTAGCAGGGTGGCCGGCAGCCGCTCGCTGATCACCGCTAAAACTGGTCGTCCATCCTGGTAAGAGAGTCCCCAATTGCCCTGGAGTAGAGCGCTCAGCCACTTCAGATATTGCACATACCAGGGGTCATCGAGCCCCAGCTCGGCTTTAAGCTTGGCAATTTGCCCGGGCGAAACCAGGGGATTGTGGGCATAGGCAGCGAGAGGGCCACCCGGGGCCAGATGCATGATGAAAAAAGAAGCCAGAGAGACCAGAAAGAGGAGGGGAATTGCCTCTGCTATGCGCCGGCAGGTGTACTTCGCCAACAGTCTGCCCCGCTGGCATTACCCCGACTTGGTCCACTTTTCGACGTTCCAAAAGGCTCCCTGGAAAGAGTCGGGCTGGAAGCTCTGGATTTTGGCATTTACTCCGAAGAGCGCCTTCGGCCAGGCCAGAAAGATCGCCGGAACATCGTGGGCGAGGATCTCCTGAACCCGATCGTAGATCTTTTTGCGGGCGGTGAAGTCGGTGGTTACCTGCCCTTTGCGGACCAATTCATCGATTTCGGGATTGCTGTAGTGGCCACCGTTCTCCCCGGGGGAATCGGAGTTTTGGGGGATCTGCGAAGAATCCCAGTTGACAAAGTCATCAGGGTCCAACCCCTGGCCCCATGAGTAGATGACCGCACCGTCTTGGCCGTTGTAAAACGGCCCACCCTGCCCGAAAAGGGTTGCCGACTCCTGGGGAATAACTTCGGTCTTGATTCCGATACTGCTCCAGCGCTCCTTCAAAACCTGGGCCAGCTGAACCAATTCGGGGTTGGTTTTGAGCACATAGAGCGGCACTTCCAACGGCTTGCCGTCCCTACTTAGAGTTCCATTCTGCATGGTGAAGCCGGCTTCGGAGAGCAGACTCTTGGCCTTTTCCAGATTGTAGTCATGCTTTTCGACGTTCGGGTTGTAGTAGGGAGAATCGGGCACCTGGTCGGTATAAGCAATTTCGGCCAGCCCCTTCAGAAGGTCGGTGACGAACTGCTGCTTGGGGGTGGCGTAATCCAACGCTTGGCGAACCTTGACCTCCTTCAGAAAATCGTATTCGTCGAGTTGGATCAGATAGTACATGGCGTTGGCAGTGGCATCCAGGTAGGAGCTCGTGTTCACCCCGGAGAGCGACTTGACCTTATCCCACTGCGCCGGCGTCACGTCAATTAGATCGACCGCTCCGGTCTGCAGTTCATTAATTTGAGTATTACTGTCCGGGACGATCTTGAAGATGAACTGATCGAGCTTGGGACGGCCTTGATAGTAGTACTGATTTGCTTCCAGCGTGATCTGAGCCGCTGTCTGCCAGCTCTTGAAGCGGAACGCTCCGCAGCCCACCGGCTGGCGATTAAAGGAAGACTTGCTGAGATTATTGAAATCCGCCTGCAGTATGTGCTGGGGAAGCACCGGATTGGTAGCCACATTTTGCATAAAAGCGGCATAGGGTTGCTTCATATGAATCACTACCGATCGGTCATCGGGAGTCTCGACCTGATCGATCTTATCCCAGCCGGTGAGATAGCTGGTTGCTGTCTTGGGGTTGATGTAAGCCTGCCAGGTAAATTTCCAATCCTGGGCAGTGAGCGGCTGACCGTCGTCGAACTTGAGACCCTGACGCAGGCTGAATTTATAGGTCATGCCGCCATCCAGGGTTTGATAATCCTCGGCCAGTGCAGGGGCAAAGTTACCGCCTTGCCCGGGCTTAACCAAACCTGAGAAGATTAGGCCGAACACCGTGCTTTCTATCAAAAGAGTGTGAATCGGAGGGTTCAGCACGTTGGGCGAACGGCTGATGGCGTAGGCCACCAAATTGCCGCTGCTATCACTGCTGCCGCAGGCTTGGAGCGCTGTTCCGAGGAGAGGCGCACTCGCCACTCCGACTCCAGTGAGAGCAAAGCGACGGAGCAGCTCTCGCCGAAGGAATGGAGCATGCAACAGCGGTAGCGGATCAAAGCGTGATTCGGACATTAATTCACTATAGTAGCCTTTCCGTTTAATCAGCGCCAACCCCTATTATTCTCTCTCGCCGATGAATCTCGATAAGTTAAATGAACCCCAGCGCGAGGCGGTGCTTCACCCGGAGGGACCGCTGCTGGTGCTAGCCGGTGCCGGCAGTGGCAAGACCCGTGTCCTGACCATGCGAATCGCTCATCTGATCGCCGAACGTGGGGTGGCGGCCGAGCGAATCCTTGCCCTCACCTTTACCAACAAAGCAGCCAAGGAGATGCGTACCCGGCTTGGCGGATTGCTGGGCAGTGCCCCCAAGGGGCTTTGGATCGGCACCTTTCACGCCATCGCTACCCGGATGCTCCGGCCCTATGCCGACCGACTCGGCTTCCAGGCTGGATTTGCCATTTTCGATGAGGATGATGCCCGTTCCATTCTCAAGCGGGCGCTGGCCGAGCTTGAATTGGACGTCAAAAAGTATCCGATTGCCACCCTGGTGGCGGGTATATCCAAAGCCAAATCCGAGCTGCTGACGCCTGATCAGCTGCCGGTCAAGAAGGCTTCGGATCGGGCGCTGCGTCTCGTCTATGAACGCTACCAGGAGTTGAGCCGAGAATCCAACGGAATGGATTTCGATGATCTGATCGTCAACCTGGTCCAGCTACTTAGCCAGGATGCAGAGGTGCTCCAAAAGTGGCAGGAGCAGTTTGAGTACATCTTGGTCGATGAGTACCAAGACACCAACCGGGCTCAATACGAGCTGCTTCGAC
>JBOHUW010000002.1:0-20256 GCA_050734895.1 Candidatus Dormibacteraceae bacterium
CCCCTCCCCCATCTGGATCCACCTCCCAACCGGCTTCTTCTAAATGGAGTGCCCTACACCCCCCAAGCGCCCTTTGGCATGGATGCAGCACATGAAGAGTATTGCGAGGCAGCCGCGCTCTCCATGGTAGAGCAGTACTACTCCGGCGATCGGCGGCCCATCATCCCGCCTCAGGAAGCCGAGACCAGAATGGCTCAAATCGTCAATTTCGAACGCCTGACCTTCCCTGGTGTCCTCAACCTCTCTCTTCAAGAGATCTCCCAGATTAGCCTCGACCTCTACCACCGGCCTGGTCATTTAGAGCCCGCCAATCTGCCCAATGTAGAGCGAGAATTAACCGCCGGACATCTGGTCATCATTCCGCTCATGACTAACGGTAGCCCGGGCGACCGCAAAATAAACAGCGCCTACGGAGCAGAAAACGTCTACCACGTGATGCTCCTAATCGGCTTCGATCAGAGCGCCGGACCGCTAATCTTCACCAACGATGCCGGTATTAGACAGGGGCACGGATTGGCCTACTCCTGGGCTACCCTCAATTCGGCAATCGAGGCCATGACTCGAACCACTCGGGACGACAGCGGGATTACCGTTCCCTCTGAGCAGGGGGCCCAAATGCTGGTCTTCACGTGAGGATTAATTTGATCCACTTTAGGCTGTTAAGGGAACGTGTGTTCGGGTAAGCTCATCGAGCGGCCAGTCCTTAATCGGGCTGAGCCGCGCCAGGGAATTATCCGGTCGGTTGGATGGAGAACAAATATGTTGGCAAGTACCGTATCAGACAAGGCCATCGAAGCCCCGCCGCTCGCCTCAGTCGGGGTTCAGGCTTATCGAGCAGTGCGCCGGGCGATCAGCTTTCTTGACGAACTGCCCACCCTCTCCATAGTCATCGGTAGCCCTCTTCTCGGCCAGTTCATGATCCAGTATCTGAAGCTCTTCACACCGGGGCAGATAGCGGTAATCGAGGCTCAAGCAGCCCATCGGCAGCTCGCCCTGGAGCTGGGAGCCGACCAGGCTATTGACCCGGAACGGCTCGATTTTGAGCAGTTGGCAGGCGCCGAAGCAGTTTTTGACCTACTTGGCACCAACTCTTCACTGAGCCAGAGCGTCCAACTCGTCCGCCCCAACGGAATCATCCTGCAGCTGAACAACGGCAGCGGCCGGATTCTCTTCGGCACCCCAATTGATGCACCAGCCCAGATCAACCTACCCAAGTGGGGTTCCCACAGCGATCTCCCCGCCGTTTTGGAGTTGGCGCGCTGCGGGCTGCTCCGCTGACCGGATTACATGTAGAAAAAAGTGTGGGCCAGGTTCCAACTCTCGACCAAATTGCCCAAGGCGAGGAAGGCGAGGCTGGCAATCGCCACCCACTTGGCAGCGGCCTTGGCTCGCAGATCATCCGGGCTAAGTTTGACCCAGAGTGGAGGAAGCACAACTATCGCAATAATCACCACCAGCAATAGCGGGTTGGGAATCCATAGGTGGTCAGCACCACCGAGCCACCAATTAGTCGCTGTAGCCCCCCCTAGGGTGAGCAGGAGCAGCCAGCCCACCGATGAATAGCGAGAGACGAATTCCCAGATCAGATACCCCGCCGCCAGATAAACTTCGGGGTAGATGATGATCTTGTACCAGCCATATTGAGCGGTCTGGCGCTGCCCGGCGAGCAGCATCATCGTCACCGCGTAGGCCACTACCGGCCAGGCCAAAAACAGCTCTTTCCCCCGCTGGGTAGCCAGCAGTAGGGCGCCAACCCCGAACAAACCGAAGAGCCACCAGCCATCGTGCAACGGGCGATTGATCCCCGTCGGATCGGCGATGAAATCAAGCGCAGAGATGACATTAATACGAAAGGCCGCCTGTTGACCGACCACGGCAACAAAGAGGTGCCAGTCGACAATCAGGCCGTAAAGCGCATAGAGCAGCAGCCCCAGGATGCCCGCCCCGCCAGTTAATGCGGCGAGCTGCCAGCGGCGATCGAAAAGCAGAATTACCGCGCAAATACCGGCAATCGCCACTCCCGGGACCTTCAGCAGAGGAGCTAACAAGCAGCAGCCCAGAAGCAGCCCAACTATCCAACGGCTGGAGTTACGACGCAGTATCTGTGCACAGCAGATCAGCGCAGCCAAAAGCAAAATCGCCTGCAGCGACTCTGGCTCTCCCTCCCGCCCCAGTAACACCGCTGCCGGAGCAGTGGCCAACAGCGCCGCTCCCACCATGGAGGGGAATCGGCCCAGTAACGAACGGCCCAGGAGGTAAACCAGCGGCACCGATGCCGAGCTGAATACGATGGGCAAAAATCGAGCCTGGGCGGCGGTTGCCTGGGAGAGATCCCGATCGCCCAGCAATAGCGCCCAGCCCCCCATGATGTAGCCGAAGAGCGGCGGCTGATCCATCCAGTGGTGGACCAACCCTGGAGTTGCCCCAAGAAAGGGGTAGGGCTGAAAGGAGGAGTAAACCGGGAAGTTGGACCAGGTGATCGGATCGCCATGGAGAAAGAGGTTCATTCCCAACCAGACGAACTGCACCTCGTGGAAGTTGTCGGCGAAGAGAGGAGCGAGGGTGTAGTCATGGAAGCGGAGGATCAGACTCAGGAGAACTAGGCCGACCACTACAGCCAACTCCTCTCTCGACCAACTCGGCTCTAGAGGGCCGGTTGCCGACGGCTCCTCCTCGATTGGTGGAGGGCTGGCTCCCCACCTCGCCGCCGGAGGGGGGGTCGGATTAAACTCCCAGCTTGAAAATTGAGTACTCATATAAATTTGCCTGAAGTCTAGCTGATTCGGTTGGATAAATGGTTCTCATCCCACGAAGGCTCCCGACGTCCACACCACTGTAACAAACGTCATTAGAGCAGCCGATGCCACGATCACCCCGGTTGTCCATTCAGGCTTCCGTCGCAACCCATCAGCAGCGATGAGCAGCAGAGGTGTAAGCCCCAGCTCATACCGGCCGAGCGAGAGCCAATACGGCTGCGTCAGAGCCGGAAGCAGCAGGGCGGTCGCGAACGCAGCGAACGATAGAGGGACGGCCGGTGGCCGCCACCATGAGCCAATCGGACGCCAAAGCCAGAGCCCAACGCAAGCCAGCGTTCCGAATACACCGGCCAGCAACTCGGACGCAAACACGAAACCAGTGCCACGCGGACCGCCAATCTGCCCATAAGCGGTCAGCAGGCCGGTCAGCGGGGAGGTCAGCCCTCGATGAAAGGAATCACTGGCCTCGGTGTGGAAGTACGCCAGCGCGTCACCAGCATGGAGGTACCCGTACAGCATGAACGCACTGAACGGCAGCACCACAAGGAGAACCGCAACAAGATCGAGCCGGGGACGGAACCGGCGCTGCTCCGCGTACTCGATGAGAAGGGCAGGCAGGAGAGCCAACCCAGTGATACGTATCGACGCCGCCAGCGCGGCCAATATACACGCCGGCACAAACTTGCCCCGCCGCATGAAGTAAAGACTCCCGGCCGCAGCAGCCAGAAACGCACTCTCCGTATAGACCACCGAAAAGAAGACCGCATACGGGGCCAGCGCGAGTAGCCAGACGGCCACCCATGCCGACCTCACATCGCGCTCGGCCATCACTATACGAGCCACAAACACAAGAGCAATCAACTCACCCCCTGCCGAGACCATCACACCGCTGAGAATGGGATCGCGGAACACGACCTCAAAGGCACGGATCAGGAGTGGGAATCCGGGCAGGAAGGCCCATACATTCGAACCCGGAGGAGTCAAGTTGGCCGGATATCCATGATCCGCGAGGTGCAGATAGTAGGCGCCATCCCAGGCGGCAAACGCGCTGCGCACATCGGCCCAGCCGGGCACCCCATTGCCCTGCCCGTGCTGCCAGACAGCAAGCACGATTAGAGAGCACGTGAGCAACTTCCCCACAGCAAAAGCCGTGAAAGCGAGACGCAGAGCCGAGCGAGGAGGAAATGATCTATTAAACGACTCTCTACTGAGCCAGTTTGAAAATCGAATACTCATCGTTGAGGAATTTGGCGTTATCCCACACCCCAGCCTGGAATACGGTCAAGTTGGGGGCGATGAATCACATCCAACTCGGGAACCACATTCGGCTGAGCCAGTCGGAATTGCCCAGCGGCTCTCCGCTCCAAATCGGGTAGAAGTAGCTGAAGAAAAGCACGGTGAGAATTAGAAAACCTGGCAAAACCAGCTTTTGAACGCTCACTCGCTCGGCCAAACCAGGCCAGCGGAAGAAGATTTTACCCTCCGATTGATGGATCCGAGCGAGCACAAAAGCCAAGGCCAGAATCATGAAGATCAAGGCGCCGAACATGTAGTAGAGAAACGTCATTCGGATAACTCGGACGAAAGGGAAATATTGGGTGATAAACCCGACCAAAATCACCGCCGCCGCCCAACTCCGCTTCTTGAACAAAAAATAGGGCAGGGACAAAATAGCCAAGATGCTGGCCCACCAAATTATCGGGTTCCCCAGATCGATGATCTTGGCGACTAAGCTCTGTCCGTAACCGTCAAGCCCCAAATCCCCAGAATAATAAAGAACAGGTCGGTAGAGAAATGGCCAGGTATACCATTTAGAGGCGAAGGGATGGCTGCCGGTGAAACTAGCCAGCCAATCGTACAGCTGGAACTGATAACTGACTAAATCACCCAAGCTATGCATTCGGCCCCAGAAAAAGAAGGGAAGCCAGCTCAGGGTATAGACCGCCGCCGGAATGGCGAGCAGGGCCATCGCTGCGGTGCCGATGTAAAGAGTTGGAGGAACATTCCCGGGAAGGTTCTCCGGGAGTGAGACTGATCGCCTCTCCCGATTTAAATAAGTTAATCCCACCCGTGCCGCCAGGAAAAAGCCGATGCTGGCTAGAGCGGCGAGAGCGATCCACTTGGTGGAGATGGCCAACCCCAAAGCGATCCCGGTCAGCATCAGGGTAAGGAGTGAAGAGCTCCATCTCTGGCTGCGTAGGTGGAAGAGGAATAGGGTGTAGCTGAGCATGATAAAGAAAATCGGGAAGATGTCAAGCATCGCGATGCGAGATTGAACGAAGAACATTCCATCCAGACAGCAGAGAAAGGCGGCGGTGGCGGCAAACCATCGATTAGGCCACAATCCAAAGGCCAGCAGATACATCAGCGGCACTACCAAGCTGCCGAAGATACAGACCATGATTCGCCAGCCGAAGGTGTTGAATCCGAGATCGGCCGGATCTCCTCGTGCTCCCTCAGTTAGCTGGCGCCACTTCCCATCCCCCCACTCCCCAGCTGCGATCAGCTCCTTGGCCAGCGGCGGTTCAGGGTCGCAAAACTCAAGACCGGGCTCCGCATAATCCGGAAGGCAACCCAGTCCCTTCAGATAACCATGGGCAGCGTCGGCGAAGTGAATCTCATCGAACACCTCTCCACGAGCCGGAGTGCCATCGGATCCCGCCATTTGGTAGGGATAAGCCAAACCGCAGAGAGTTCCCAAGTGTCCCGCCGCATCGACCGGGGTGGAGTGAACACAGTTAGTAATCAGCCCATTGGCCGGTGAAGTGAGCATGATCGGACTGAAAAAGCGTAACGCCAGAGCCAAAGTGAAGAACCACAGGACAATCCACAGATCAGCTCGCTCCAGCTTCATCGCTGTCTACGCCCCCGGCGCTGCCCGCCCAGATTCTGATTACCACGCTCGGGCAGATGGCTGATTAGCGCCGCCGAGATCAGCTCCGGGTGAGGTATGGGAATCGCCAGAACGTCCCCCTCAACCACCATGCGGCCCAACTTCCGCTGCACCCGCAACCGCTCCACTGCCTCGTCCTGCAAGCGAACGTAAATTGCCGCTCGGGGCAGGAGCCGACGAGCCTCGGGGCGGAGGTAGCGGCGGCGGCCTGCTGATTGAAAGTGTTGGGCCAAGGGTTGCACCTTAACCGAGCGGATTTGGTCATAATCAATCAGAATTCCACCCAGAAGACCCGAGACTCGGAATCCCCGCTCGGTCACCTTGACATAGGATCGCTGCCGACAAAGCAGAAAAAAAACCGCCAAGAGGGCCGCCGCCGGAATGTAGGCGAATAAGCTCAATGAGTTGAACTCCAGGATGCCGTGGCTTTGCCAGAGCTGAAAACCACCCACTACCACACCAAAGATAAGAAGAGAAATAACCAAGAAGCGCCACCGTCGCCACATCTCCTCGGCGTAGAGGATGGGCTGCTGCAGCTCCAAATCAGCCACTGACCACCGCCTCTTGAAGGGCTTTTGAGCAGGCACAGCCACGCCCGCTGGGAATCCGCGGAATCATCCTCAGGATCATTCGGCGAAGGCGCTCCAGGTTATCCACAAAGACCTTTTCGACCTCGGCCACCGAAACTGCCGACCCCGGCTCCCCCTCTACTCCAGCATCGTAGTCGGTAATCAAGGAGATATTCATGTAGCATAGCTCCAACTCCCGGGCCAGCGCGACTTCGGGATATTGAGTCATTCCAATCACCTCCCAGCCGTGAGAAGAGAACCATCGACTCTCCGCCCGAGTCGAGAAGCGCGGTCCCTGAATGACCACCGCGGTTCCTCGATCGATCACTGGCAGCTCCAATTCGTGACCCAGATCGATCCCCAACTGGCGAAGCTCCGAACAGTAGGGATCGGCCAGGCTGACATGGACCACCGAGGGGCCTTCAGGGTAGAAGGTATCGCGCCGACCCATGGTGCGATCGACCAGCTGATCACAGATCACCAAATCGCCGGGGTGAACGTGGGACTGAAGTGAGCCGGCCGCGGTGGGAGCTATGATTCGCTCCACCCCCAACTCGCGCATCGCCCAGAGGTTGGCACGGTAGTTAATTGCCGCCGGAGGAAGGTTATGTTTCACGCCATGCCGAGGCAGGAAAGCCACCGGTACCCCCTCCACCTCACCGAGGGCAAACTGACCACTCGGCTCACCGTAAGGGGTATCAACCGTGCGCAGGTGCATCCCCTCAATCAGTTGATAGAAGCCGGAGCCTCCAAAAATGCCAACCACTATTCCCCTCCCCCTCCTCTCCAGCTCCGATTCAGACTACCCATGCGGTACCCCTCTAAATCCAGTGCTACAAATAGGTACCCAGCCGCTCGAACCCCCTCGATCACCTCTTGCCGCCGCTCAACCACCCGGTTCAAATCGGTTGCGGCGACCTCGATTCGCGCCACCTCGCCGTGGTGGCGCACCCGCACCCCTTCCAGACCCAACCGCTGCAGAACCGCCTCGGCTTCCCCGATCTGACGCAGTATGGCCTCACTGATCGGCTGCCCGTGCGGCACCCGGGAAGAGAGGCAGGCCATCGGGGACTTGTTCCAGTTGGAGAGCCCAAGTTGCCGAGCCAAGAGGCGAATCTCCCCCTTTCCCATTCCCCCCTCCAAAAGCGGAAATCGCACTCCGCGGCGAAGCGCCGAAGCGTGTCCTGGTCGATGATCCCCAGCATCATCAGCGTTGGCTCCGTAAGCCAGCCAGTCGAGACCAAGCTGCTGCTGAAGTGGCTGGAGCTTATCGAAGAGCTCCTCCTTACAATGGAAACAACGGTCCGGGCGATTGATCCGATAGGCGTCAAGCTCCACTTCAGAGGTATCCACCTCGACCAGCCGGGCACCGAGCTCTCGAGCTATCTGCCGCGCTTGCTCCTGCTCGGCTGACGGATAGGCGGGAGAGCTGGCCAACGCCGCCACCACCCGCTCATTACCCAGCTCCTCCTGAGCCAGCTTGAGCAACAGCGAGGAGTCCACCCCACCGGAGAAAGCAATCAGCACCGAGCCGAGCTGACGGATGATTTCCCGCACCGTCCCGGCATGGGCGGCCGGAGCCACTTCGAGCTGAATCATCCTACCGAGGGTTCAACCGCCGGGACACCGCAGAGCTGTTCGTAATCGACCAGTTCGCGTACCGTCGGAGCATCACCACAGAGCGGACAGCTCGGGCTGCGCCGCAATCGAAGCGTACGGAAGGACATATCCAACCCCTCAAAGATCAACAGCCGACCGATCAGCGTATCGCCAATCTGGCAGATTCGCTTGATCGTCTCAAAGGCCATCAGCGAGCCAATAATCCCCGGCAGTACACCGAAGACTCCCGCTTCGGCACAGCTAGGCACCGCTCCGGGCGGGGGCGGCGCAGGAAAAAGACAGCGATAGCAGCCGCTGCCGGCGGCGGAATCGAACATCGTCAGCTGACCCTCAAAGCGATATATGGCACCGTGAACCAACGGCTTGCCGAGAAGGTGGGATGCGTCGTTGGCCAGGTATCGGGTGGGGAAGTTATCCGTGCCGTCGACGATCAGGTCATAGGACGAAAAGATCTCCAACGCATTCTCGGAGTTGATGTGCAGCCGGTGCTGGATCACCTCCACATCGGGATTGAGTGCCTGCAGCGCATCGCGGGCGGAATCTACCTTTGGCCGATCGAGGTCGCCCACCCCATGCATTATCTGGCGCTGTAAATTGCTGGCGTCGACCACATCAAAGTCGAGGATTCCAATATGACCGACCCCGGCCGCAGCGAGATAGAGGGCCGCCGGGGAGCCCAAGCCTCCCGCCCCCAACAGCAACACCCGACTGCCCAGCAGTCGACGTTGGCCTGCTCCTCCCACCTCGGGGAGGATTAAATGCCGAGCATAACGCTGCACCTGCTCCGGGGAGAGAGGGGAATTTACCATTCCGGTTCATTCTAAGAGGATGGGCCAATAAGACGATGGCTCTGGGTTATCGCATAGGATCACACATATAAATGCCTCCATTAACTCCAGGGCCCCCTACCGAGCTGCATGGCGACGAGTGGCTCACACCGCTGACCGTGGTAATTCCCACCTATAACGAAGCGGATATCCTAACGCCGCTAGTGGAGGCATTGCTTGCGTTGCCTCTGAAGGCGCTACGGATCCTGGTCGTTGATGATAACTCGCCGGATGGCACCGGTAAGCTCGCTGACAAGTTGGCCGAGCCCCACAAGCGCCTCTCGGTTCTCCACCGGCCGATAAAAAATGGTTTGGGGCGCGCCTACGTAGAAGGCTTCGCCGCCGCCCTCGACGGGGCCGAGTGGATTGTACAGATGGACGCCGACGGCTCTCATCCTGTAGATGCGATTCCCAGGCTTTTGGCCGCCGCACTGAGGACCGGTGCGGATCTGGTAATCGGCTCCCGCTACGTTCCTGGCGGCAGTATCGACAGCGCCTGGGGCATTAATCGCAGGTACTTGTCAGGGTTCGGCAACTGGTACGCCAACCGCATTCTTGACCTGAACATCCATGATGCTACGGCCGGTTTTAAGCTGTGGAGCACACGCACCCTCCGCAGTCTCAATCTTGCCCAAGTCCGCTCCAATGGTTACGCATTCCAGGTCGAGATGAATTACCTTGCCCGCCGCCAAGGCTACCAAATTATGGAGATACCAATTCGCTTCACCGAGCGTGCCGGTGGTCAATCCAAAATGAATTTTCCGGTCAAGGTTGAATCTGCCCTGCGACCATGGCAGCTGCGTTGGCAGTACCGGAGCCAGCAGCGTGAAGTTATCGGTAACAACAGGTGAGTGGACCACAAGTCGATCTCGGCCCACACTCGTTCTGGACCCCGCTACGGGTGGTGCTGCTGCTCGCGATAATCACCTTGGCTTTCGGCTGGCTGGTCAAGGCGCCATGTTTGCAGACCTATCGCGACAGCTCCGGTTCTCTGCAGCTGGACTGGCGCGACAGCATTCAATACCGAGCGATGTGCTACTCGGACACCATTCCGCTCTACACCACAGATCGGCTAGATCGCCCCGGCTGGGGGGGTGGGTTACCCTATGCCACCTCATGGATCGAGAACCCGGGCGAGCCAGGGGCGCAGGTGCGCTACATGGAGTACCCAGTACTCACCGGCATGTACCAATGGGTAGTCGCTAAGTTCGCTCAATCCTGGGTGGCGGTCGCGGATTCCGGCTGGCTGCCCGATTCGGCTCCCGCCGTGGTCTATTTCAACATTAGCGCGGTGGCTTTGGCCGCAGCGTGGTTAGTGACGATATGGGCGCTGGTACGGCTCTCCCCGCGACGGCCGTGGAGTGTCGCGTTAGCCGCATTGTCGCCTCTGGTCGTAATGCACATATTCACTAATTTCGATGCGCTAGCCACGGCGCTGGCCACCACTGGGATGCTGGCATGGGCCCGGCGTCGCCCGGTGCTCGCTGGCGTGCTGCTCGGATTGGGCGGAGCCACCAAGCTCTATCCCCTCTTACTGCTGGGCCCAATCCTGTTGTTGTGCCTGCGAGCCGGACGGCTGCGGCGCGGGCTTCAGGCTACTGCCGCGGCGGCGGGAGCCTGGGTGATGGTCAACCTGCCGGTGGCAATGCTATTCCCAGCCGGATGGGCAGAGTTCTTCCGGCTCAACAGCCATCGGGCGGCCGACCCGGACACGCTCTACACCGTGATATCCACCTTCACCGGCTGGCCCGGTTTTGACGGGGTGTTACGGGCTGGCCAGATTCCCGTCACACTCAATCTAGTCAGCGCAACGCTGTTCCTACTGGCCTGCGCGGCGATTGGCTGGATCGCCTTGACGGCACCACGTCGTCCACGACTGGCTCAGCTGTGCTTCCTGGTAGTTTGCGCATTCCTGCTCCTCAACAAGGTATGGAGCCCACAGTACTCGTTATGGTTGGTCCCGCTGGCGGTGTTAGCCATCCCCCGGTGGAAACCGGTACTAGCTTGGATGATCGTTGATGCGCTGCTCTGGGTCCCCCGAATGGCCTATTACCTTGGCCTGGAACATATAGGACAGAATGGGTTGTCCATTGAGCCGTTCCTGGGGACCGTACTATTGCGTGACGCTGCGGTGCTGCTGCTGATGGGTCTGGTACTCCGGGACATCTGGCAGCCAGATCACGATCCGATACGAGTAACTGGCGAGGACGACCCCCATGGCGGAGTACTCGACAACGCTCGCGGCCTACAATATCAGGTGAGTTGAATACTGAATATCTTGATGACGAGCAGATAATCGCCCTCTACAACAAGGTGCGGATCGGACGGCGCACCTGGCCGGAGGGGATTTGGTCCTCCCCCGCCGCTCTGCAATACGCGGTCACCATCTTCGACTACTGGATTCACAGCGTTATGGGCTGGAAGGGCTGGCCCGATGCCCGAGGCGAGGTAACCCCAGCGCTGTTGGAAGAGCATCGGTTAGCCGACATCGTCGAGGGGGTGTTGATCCCCGAGTTCGGTGAGGACTGGCTGGACTTCGAGATCGTCCTCAACGAGGCGATGCGGCTCTCCGAAGACGACCAGTGGGAACCGGAGATGCTTGATCATCAGGAGCGGGTGGAGACGGCCTTCGAATCCGCCTTCGAACAAATTCTGGGCGAGCCGACCAACAACTCCCGCCTACTCAAGGTTTACCACCGCTTCCGCAACCACCTGCTCCGAATGTGGGGAGCCTTTCAGGAGGCCCAGGCGGCCCATGAGGAAGCGGAGCGGGAATCGGCGGCACGCTTCTGGCAGGATCTACAGCTGATTCGCATCGCCCGTGGCACCGACGCCGAGAGCTGGTCGATCGTCTCCGCCGAGGAGGGCGATCGGGTGGGCGAGATCAGCATGATCTGGGGCGATCCGGCGCGCTGCTTGGTGGTGCTGGAGGAGAAGCTGAGCGGTGACGAGGGCGGTTGGGAGCAGGTTATCTGGCGGCTGGAGCAGGAGATTTTCACCGACGATCCGGGGGATGTAGTTTACGCCATCTGGCAGAAGGGCTTCGTCGGCGAATTCTACCGCTGCCCCGACTGCGGCGACCTGCACAGCCAATTTGAGGAAGACCCCGGCGAAGAGCTGGAGGTCGACATCAGCGAGGATGAATAACCTTTATGATGGACATCGGCCGCGGACGGGTGGCTGAGCGGCTGAAAGCGCCCGCCTGCTAAGCGGGTAGGGGGTGTTAAACTCTCTCCCGGGTTCAAATCCCGGCCCGTCCGCCAAATTTAAAGTTCTGGTTCCGGACCGTTAGAGGCGACTTGAGCTTGCCGTAGTGATTCGCGCTTCCTGATTATTTGTTGATCCCTCATAATATATCCACTCCGATAAGCTTCAGCAACATTTGGATTAACCCCCAAAGATAGACTTAAGTACCGTCAAATAATATCCAGCGATTCTAGTTATTACATTATTCATATCAACCCTTTGCTGACCAGCTCCCTGAGGTTCAGTGCTCAAAAAAACTTGCAAGGGATGATCCACCGTTCCCCCCTCTGTGAATCGATCCAGGAAAGCTCCTCCTTTATTTCGGGAAATTTTCACCGGTTTTATTAATTGTCCTAAACGAGAAGCTTCGGAGCCTAGTTCTGAGCCCGGATCATCCCTGACAACCTCTATCAACTCTCGAAATTGCCCGTGCATCACATGAGCAATTCTTTGGGCCGATGCCCAACGTAATACCCCGTTCGTTTTCTCCCCATAATCAGCAGATGGGACTTCCTCCGCCAAATCCTCCCCCATTTTCGATAGTTCATTCTCCCAGGTTTCGTGGCTCCACAAATATGCCGGCAAATGACTACTTTCACTCATAGCCTATAACCTGTCATGCCAAAAGAGACTAGACGCGGACAATCCCGCTAGATATCAGTGGTTGCCGCGGAGCGGCATGACAACTAGACTGGAGAAGAGATGGGGGAAAAGGTGGAGTGTCAGCTTTCAGCATCCCGCTCGGCGAGCACCAAAGCACTAGCCGACCTTCCCGTATTTACCAAAGGCGGCGCCTGATTAGGAAGGACATCAGTAGGGAGAAAGACACGGCCCTCGGCCGCCAGAGCAACCCAACGTTCATCGACGTCCATTAAGGGTACGCAAGACAAAGCTTGGTTTGGGACAGCAAGATGAGCAAAACATCAAAACATAAAGAGGGCATTCTGCTAGACTCCCACGCGAATTGACTGATATTCTGCCGGCAAAGCGAGGCACCCCCCAGAGAGATGAACATGACGAGAAAACGTACGAGAATCCTTCTACCCTTAATGGCAGCCATGCTCGCAGCACAATTTATCGTGTCCATCGCGCTAGCCACCCCGGCCAGCTCAGACGACTCCCCACAAGTATCGCCTGATCAAGCCCACATCAAGACACTCAACGCTGTCCTGGACAATATGACCAAGGACTACGCAAAATTCGCCAAATCAACGCCGGGGCCGCAGGATATCTCCGACTACAAGATCGGCAATCTGTGGAAGAGGGGCATCGACGGAAGCGGAATGACCATCGCCCTAATCGAAGGCTGGGACGATCCTAAAATCAATGATGTCATCAAGACCTTCGACCAGAAATACGGATTGCCTGATCCGGACATTCAAACCATCTATCCCTCCGACCACGGTCGCCTGCCCGCCCAGTGTCCACCGGGGATGGTCGCGCTGGGCAGCTACGGTTCGTGTGATGGATGGAAGGACGAACTAGAACTCGACGTGGAGGCGGCCCACCTGGTCGCACCCTACGCCAAAATACTAATCTCCGCGACTCCAGCGGACAGTGAAAGCACCGATGATGCTGCGAGTCAGGTCGCTCCTCCAGAGATGATGCAGGCGATCGAGCACATTAGCAAGAACCATCTGGCTGACACCATCTCGATCAGTGATGGAACGGGGGAGAGTACTTACAGCTACGGCAAGGCGGAAATCACCGCCCAGGCCCCAGGCCTGCTTTCCGCCGCCGCCGCCGGCATACCGGTGATAGTAGCCACCGGCGACTGCGGCGTTGCCCAAAACCTCGCAGTAGCCAGCTCGCAGTGCGGGAGCATCACCAAGACGCCGGACACCGCGGCGTGGGATGACTCTCCCTGGGTCACGGCGGTGGGCGGCAGCGTCCCTAACTTTGACCCCTCCGGAAAGCGGCTCGGCTCTGACGCGGTGTGGCATAAAGATAAATACTCCGAGGGAGCAGGCTACTCCTCGGTATACTCACGGCCGGCTTATCAGGATGAAGTCGGATCCATTACCGGCAGCGACATGCGCTCGGTCCCCGACATCACCATGGACGCTCAGCACGGTACGTCCGAGGCCGCCCCACTGTTCGCCGGGGTCCTCGCCCTGGCCGCGCAGCTGAACCAGGGCAGCATCGGCCCCATCAACAAGGCGCTCTACAACGAGCTGGGCCCGCAAGGATCGCACGCCGGAATAAGCAACGTGATTGGCGGAAACAACTCGGTGACCTCCGGCAACACGACGCTCATCTCCGGCTTCACCGCTACCTCCGGATTTAATGTGGCCAGCGGTTGGGGGACTGTTGATGCCAGCAAGTTCGTGCCGGCGCTGGTCACGACGATGCGCGACCAGAACGGGCACGACTCCTTACAACGGCAGGCAGCCAGGGCACTGGCGCAGTTACAACGCAACATTCATCTCACCAGGACCAACATCGATCCCGGCGGGTTGACCTACATGTCCGCAGCAGGATTCCTTCCCCAACATCCAGTCGAGTTCGATATCGACAGCCACCAAGTCGCAGCCCTTACCGCTAACGCCTTGGGATCGGTCTCTTATATCGTTGATCCGTCACTTTTGAAGTTGTCGGCGGGAAGGCACACGCTTACTCTGAAGAGCCTGTTGTTCACCGCAACGGCGAACTTCCGCAGTAGTAAGTCGTCGGCGCCTATGTCAAGCTCTGCCGTCGTGGCCGGACCGGCTAGTGGCGTCACTCCGGAAGGCGGTCCGATAGCTTCGGGACGGGTTCCGAATGATTAGCGTCACAAGTCGGGACTGTACTCTCTCTGGCACGCATATCCCCCGGTGCTGATTATCCCAGTACATTTCAAGGAGCGCGAATTATGCTGCTTAGCAGTTCGCCAAGCACGCTCCAGCAACCCAAGAGCAGCTCGAAAGATAACTCGCTCCATCATGTCATCGATGATAGCATGCAAGATATCCAGCCTCCCCGCCTGCCTACTGATAGGATCGGGAGCGTGCTTTTAGCCGATCGGCTTCGCCTGCCCTCACCCACCTCCGCCCTGCTCTGGGATATGGATGGGGTGCTGTTGGACACCCTAATTCTGGACTACCAGGGTGTCAACCAACTCCTCCACCAATACATCCCCAACTCCGATCAGCTGGAGATTCCGACTTCGGTGATCCGAGCCAACTTCGCCTATGATCTCCCCGAATCCTGGTCTCGGATGTTGGCCACGGTCGGGGTCGAGCCTACTCAGAGCCAACTCCAATTATTAGTCGAGGCCAATCAACGAGAGCGTCAAACCGCCCTACCTCCAGTACACGAGGGAGTTTTTGAGACTCTCCAGGCCGCACACTCTGCCGGCATCCCCAGTGCTGTGGTTTCCAACAGCCCGATTGCCACCATCGAGCATCTCCTCTCGGCCACTGAACTCCTCCCCCACTTCGAGCTGCTAGTTGGGCTTGACAATCCACCGATCAATAAAAAACCAGCGCCGGATTGCTACCTGGAAGCCGCCAAGCGGCTGAGGGTTGATCCGGCTAAGTGTGTAGCCTTGGAGGATTCTCTTCTCGGGATTGAGGCCGCCCACCGGGCCGGTTGCTTCACCATCGGCATCGCGACTGGGGCTAATTCTTGGGAACAGCTTTCCGCCTCTCCATTTATCGACCGTTGCTACACCAGTCTGGCCGAGATGCAAGTTAAATCGTCGTCCTCAACTTGAAATACACTCTTGGAATCTCTTCAGATCGCGTTCAATGCGCGATCGATCCGACTCTGCCGAATTGAAGTGCTTGTCATCCCGGTCTCAACCACATAGCAGAGGCCCAGCAAGCCAACCTCGGGCGAAAATCGAGAGCGATCGGCCAGGTTCATTGTCAAGAGCGGGCAGCACATCAGAGCCAGCTTCAACATGCGCTGCCAATTAGGGTCCTCAAGTCGCCTGACCAGCGGTGTAAGTACGCTCTCGACCTTGCTCTGCCAAAACATCTCGCGAATCGCTGAAGGCTGATAGTTGTGTTCTACGCGGAGGGTTCTGCCGTCATCCGAGCAGTCAATTTGCAACGATTGGGCCACCCTATCCGGATGATACATCCAAGTGGCGAAGACGTTGTGGAAGAGCGGCTTGGCCAAATCGAGCAGCGGATGATGTCGACCCGCAAAGGCCGGATCAAAGTAAATTAAACCCTCATTAGTCCGAAAGAGGTTGCCATTGTGAGCATCGCCATGTCCAACGACCGACCATCCTTCGGTAGCATCTCTAAGCACGGTACGCGCCTCTCCGATAGCCTCGGCAAGAGTCTGCTGATATTCAACTCCATTGACCTGCCAGCGGCGTTGCAAAAGATCATCCCAATCTAGGGTAAGACCAGGCAAAGCATAAGACTGACCGACATAGAAGTCCTGGTAACGCTTATCCAAACGGTGGGAGAACAGCTGGTGGACAGGGGCTTTAGCAGCCTTTACCGCAGATTGCCAGGTCAGCGTGGAATCATAAATACCCCAAAGCTTCTCGTCGACGGCGTGCTGCTCAGCTGTCAAGCTATCGATTTCAGCGGAAGCAGCACTGTCTCTATGGCTTTCAATCATGTTAACTACATCAAAAAGCAAGGGAGACTCCACAAGCTCATAGACCAGAAACTGCTTACCGTATTCTGTTGACGCATAAAGCGGCTGGTAGATCGGATAACCCACCTCCGCAAGCAGCGTTGAATTGTAATACTCGTTGATCACGCTGTCCGGCTCGACATGTGTTTTGAAGAACAGCCTGCGACCATCCTCCAATCTCAGGAAGCCATTAATCGAATTAAGCGAGACCGCCGAAGGGCGAAGTTCAACTTCGACTGGCTTTAATTCTGGAAAAATTTCCTGTACGAAATCGAGCAACTGGCTCTCAGCAACTGGACGATCATCAAATTGCAATGATTGCAGGGTAACCAGCCTCGAATCATTTACTTCGTCAGAAAGATTCCACATTTCAGTCATTCCGTATCTACTCAGCCCTCGAACCGGACTCGTACCGAGGCGGCATGTGCGGGGAGGCCTTCTAGCTCGGCCAGGGTGGTAATGATCTCCGACAATCCCTCCAGCCCTTGCTTGGTCAACATCTGGAACTGCGAGGCCTTGAGATAACTCTCAACTGACACTGGAGAGAAGAATCTAGCCGCTTGACCGGTGGGCAGGACGTGGTTGGACCCGGAGGCGTAATCGCCAACCGCCACCGGCGCATAATCCCCAAGGAAGATCGAACCAGCGTGCTTGAGCTTGGGTAGCAGCTCCCTTGGTGTAGAAGTCAACACCTCCAGATGCTCAGGCGCATAGTCGTTGGTGAAGGCAATCGCTTCCAGCTCGTTTTGGGTAACCACGATCAGGCCGAAACTGGCCAGCGCCTCCGCTATTACCTCTCGCCTAGGTGCCAAAGCCAACTGGCGCTCGACCTCCCTCTGAGTCGCCTCGGCGAGAGATCGGCTCCAGGTTACGAGCACGACGGCAGCCTTCGGATCATGTTCCGCCTGAGCTAGCAAGTCAGCAGCCACATGCACCGGATTGGCAGTCTCATCCGCCAAGATGAGCACCTCGGAGGGACCGGCAATCTGATCTATTCCAACCTCGCCGAAGACCAGCAACTTAGCCGCCTGAACGTAAACATTGCCAGGGCCCAGAATCTTGTCCACCTTGGCCACCGTCTCTGTGCCGTAGGCAAGGGCAGCCACTGCCGCCGGGCCGCCGATCCGATACACCTCATGGACTCCGGCCAAGGCTGCTGCGGCCAGGACCACGTCCGGCGGTCCTATCTCACCATTGCTTTCGCTATGGGGTGGGGTGCAAGCCACTATCCGGGGCACACCGGCAACGGCAGCGGGAACGGCAAGGATTTGCATCACGGTCGGATATGTGGCCCGGCCACCGGGAACATAAAGGCCAGCGCTATCCAGCGGCCTCATCAGCTGCCCAACCTCAACCCCAGGCGCTGTCTCGACCACCCAGCTCTCTGGTCGACGCTGAGCCTCATGGAATGTACGGGAGATACCGATCTGACGGCGCAGGAGACCGAGCGTATGTCCCTGGAGTCGCTCCGATGCCAACTCGATCTCACCTGATGTAACTCGCAGCTGTTCAGGGCACAGATTCACGTGATCAAATCGAGCCAGATACTCACAAAGCGCGGCATCTCCGCGCCGCCGAACATCTTCAATAATCTGCTCCACTTCGGCACGTAAGACCCCAAATGAGGCTCGCGAACGGCGCAATACGCGTTCTCTAACATCGGTAGCTAGATCTCGAAGCTCGCTCAGCTCAATCGCGGCCTGGCGCTGATCACTATTCCTGCTTGGACTCGTCTTCTCCATTTTCATTGCGACCTACTCTAATCAATACCAATAATGGGTGATGGATTTGAACTCAACTCCAATTCCGCACGCTGTCGAGCCTCGGTCCAAGGAGCAAACCCGCATTCTGAGTACCGACCTTCAGCTGGCGGTCAGATACCGTCGATGGTCATTTCGTCTGGGTCGGGTGGGCGCTTGCCCCCCTTTATCCCCCATCGAGGCGGACGGAACTTTGGCACATCGCCGTTTGGCGGTAATTCCTTATCTGCCCAGGCCTGCCATGCCTCACTGTTTATCTTCTCCGCCGCTGCATCCGGATCCGGCTTCGCCGCCTCCTCCTCTGTCACTGCTCTTCCTCCTGTATGCTTTAGATGATCAAACTATAGTGACCAACTGGCTCCTTGTGCGCCAACATTAGCGAGGGATCAACTCCTGGGAGAAGCCACTTATGACGGAGCAATAATAATGCATCCTACCCACGTTTATCCAATCGAGATTTATGATGGGGCTCGCATCCAAGAATTTCGCGATCAGGACCAGCTCACTGAAGAAGAATTGCAGCGTAGCAGGGCGAAGTTAGCCTTTCGAATGAATATGCGGACGTAACAAGCACGCTATCAGATTCCACGGTAATGAACAGGGCACGATAGTGGGATTGCCCCTTCTTCGCTTGGTTGGAGGGAGAATCGTCGGTCGACAACGCCTGTAGTTCGTCTGCCATACGCAATCCTAATTACCCAAATGCTCATGAACTATTCTCCAACTCCCATTTATGCGCCTTAACACATTCGTGCCATGACCTGCATAGACTTGCCACTTACCGTCAACCATACCTTCTGACTTGAATGTATAAGTACAGACCGATGCCCAGTAGGTAGTGACAATCCATTGCACATCTGAAATGGCGAAAGTTTCGTCCTGGATCTTTGACCAAGCATCTTCAAAAGCTTTTCTTACGCCTGATTTTTCCTTGAATTCACCATTGGGAAACCAAAATGTTGCACCCTCTGCGATAAACATTGCAACGCTTTCGAAATCCCTACTATTGGCAGATTTTTCGTATGCTTCCAGAAACGTATCAAGCTCATGCCGAAGTTCTATGGTGTCATCTATGGTTATGATCTCGCCTTTTTTGATGGGGCGTAAAGCAAAATCGCCCCTTCTATCTAAATCTGGAAATGTACTTGGATTATCGGCATGATTTACGTAGCGAGCAGGTTCAGGGAACAGATAAATCTTGCCCCAGAAAGAATGTGTCCACTCTCGCTCACTGTGTGGCAGGGTGTCGAATTCAGCTGGTGTTAGCTCTTTGAAATTGTAGGGTACGACGAGCTCACCCTTCTTGAAATCTCGGGCAGCATAGACGCCTTTGCCGGCGAGATTACCTTTGCCGATAGTTACGTGCATATCCCTCAAGCTCCTTATTTCTTCCTAAAATGAGGTTTGAATCGCCATGGGATTGATGGAGACTCAGAAGACTTGAATTACGCGGCTTCTGTAGCCGTACAGCAGTGATATATCAACTCCAAATCGTACAAATCGGAGCCGCCGTAACACGATCGTCGAGCGAATAGATGTGCCGACCAGCGTGAAGGACCAGGCCATGAATAAAGCGGTCGCCGAGTTCATCGCGGAGCCAAGCCAGGTGGCGGCCGCTGTCACGCCCCGGGCTAGCCGAGGCCTTGATCTCGATTGCGATAACCCGATGACCGGATAGCAGGAACCTCTTGCCATTCATCAATGAGCACTGGTTCGGCGCGAGCGCGGAGAGCAGCATCGGGGTTGCCTCGAAAGAACTCCGCATCATCAGGTTGATCGAGATGGACGATGGTGCGAACATGCCGGCGCGCGGTAGTAGTCTTACCTGACGCACGAGGGCCGATGATCGAGATCGCCCTTCATCAGGTAGGGGCACTCCCACTTTCATGCGACTGCCTTCCTGAACGAAAGCTCACCGCCCTCGCTCTCCACCCGCACCGTATCGCCATCGCGGAAATCGCCCTGGAGCAGCCGCATCGCCAGCTGATCCTGAACCAACCGCTGAAT
>JBOHUW010000003.1:0-19206 GCA_050734895.1 Candidatus Dormibacteraceae bacterium
GTGAGTTTCGTCGGTCAGCCCAAGCCGCTGATGATCGACGAGGTCCAGCGAGGAGGGGATGAATTGGTTCTGGCGATCAAGAGCCATGTCGATCGCTATCCAGATCCTAGTCAGTTCGTCCTTGCCGATTCGACTCGCTTTCTCTCCACTCCCTCGCTAAGCGAATCGCTGGCTGGACGAGCTGCAATTCTGAATATTTGGCCCTTTGCCGAACAGGAGTTGGCCGGAGTTTCACCGAGCTTTATAGATCTCACCTTCGAGAATATGGTGCGGTGGTGTTGCATTACGACAAAGACTTTAACCTAATAGCTGCATGCGAATTTATACGTTAGGACACTAGAGGCTCAATAAGTATTGCTCAATTGAGTCGGCTCCGGCTGGAGCCCCACCACAGCTGCGGATTATCTGACTCATCCGGGTGACACGTTCTCGAATTTGAGAATTCTGCGCTATTTCATCCACCGTGTGTCGCAGGAGCTTGGCGGTAATCTTCGAGGTGTTCAGCTGACGGCCCAGGCTTAACTCCTCGACCCGGTCGGCGTTGGTCTCCTGCTCTAGCATCTGGGGTACGCCGACCAGCGGTACTCCGAAGTAAAGCGATTCCATAGTTGAGTTGATGCCACAGTGGGAGAGAAATACTTTGGCTTGTTTCAAGACTGCCAGTTGAGGAAAGTAGGGGCGGAGCTCGAAATTGGCTGGAATCTCACCCAGGCTGTCCGGGTCAATGTGCTCTCCGATCGCCATTGCCACCTGCCAGTCGCTGCCTCCGAACGCCTCGAAACACATCCGAAAAAACTCAGGGTTGGAGTTGAAGACGGTTCCTAGCGAGATGAAGAGGATGGGGATATTGCCAGAAGCCGGCCTCCAAGTCTCGACACCCTCGTGTCTTAGCGAGGGGCCGAGGAAGCGGAATCGATCGTCGAAGGTTTCGGCGGCGATTTGGAATTCTCGGGGCAAAAAGACGAGATTTAGTGGGGCAACCGATTTTGTCATCGATGATTCAAGCTGAAAGTCCAGGCCATATTCTTCATTGAAGGTGCGCAAGCTTGATTGGAATTCAAGCAGCTCTGGCGGCTGGCGATCTAGTAATTCGGAGAAGAATTTGCGCCTCAGGGAGAACTTCTCATTGAATGCGAAGGATGGCATCAGAGCTATACCGGGAATTTCCATTTTCTTGCTCAGCGCCTGCCCGTTGAAGCCAAGAACGTCATAGCAGATCGCATCTGGTCGGTCTTGTCTAAAATGAGTCAGTAGGCTGGGGAGTGTTCGCCGGGCGTCGCTTATGCGGTGTTTGAGTAGATTAAAAAATTTCTCAGAGGTGAATTGAGAATTGCCTAAGGATCTCTCTATGGAATTCTCGGGAACGGGAACAACGGTAGCTCCGGTTGTCTCAACCGCTGGGGTCATACGGTGGTTGGTGGCATGACTGACTCGGTAGCCCCGTCGAACCAGCTCTTCGATTAGGGCCAGGGTGGGGTTGATATGCCCCGAAGCGGCTACGGATAGGAAGGCGAAATGTTTCTTCATGGAACTCCAGAATTTGACTATTAGTCGTTTTCATAAAATGTTTATGGCAAAGACTGGCGATGGTCCGATTTTATTTGGTAAGCAAGTTGGCCTATGAACAGTGATGATAATTATTCGATTGGCCAAATAAAAATGGGCCACCGGGATAAACCCGATGGCCCGGAGGGAGGGAGGGAGAGTTTCTATCTAAACGCGTATCCAGGGTAATGCGTTACCCCTACTGAAGAGTCCAATTCTATTCATCCCCACAGCCCTTTGAGTTTCTCGATCCAAAATCGACTAAGCATGTTACTTGCCGACACCTACATCTTACCCGAATCCGATGCTGGTATTGTACCTCTTTGGGGTTTATTTTGGGAACCCTCCGAATGGTGGATTTCGCTCACTTGGGGATAAAAGGGGAATCGGTTCCGAATTTGGATCAGCCGGGGATCGTGGTAGCAGCTGCGGAGGTGGAGGAAGGCGGGTGGAAGATGCTCATAAAGGAGGACTGCCTGACCGGGTTTTATCTGTCGTCCCATCTCCATCGGCAGCATCTCTTCCGGCTCCAGGCTGATTTGCGCCCCGCCGCGGGTGTCCCGAACCGTGCGCTGGACAACGCGCTTGCCGAGCAGATCACGCAACAGCTCCAACGTTTTGCGGTCTTTACTCCCACTTAGAAAGAGAAGTGCGCGGGCGTTGTTGACCAGGCTGCCGGCGAGTTCATGGTAGCGAGCTTCGCATTGGGCTAAATCCTGGAAGATAGCGACGATCGAGATCCCCATGCTCCGGACGGTGGATAGATAACCGGGCAGCTCGCGCAGCGGTGCGGTGTTGGCGCACTCATCTAGCATCATCAGGAGTGGTTGAGGCAGACGTTGTTGGGGGCTGTTCAGGGCAAGTTCGGCCGCCTCGGTCATGATGGTCATGATCAGGCTGGTGAAGATTCCGCTCAAGCGCTCCTGCTCCGACTGCGGAGCTACGATGTAGAGGGTGCCGCAGCCGGCGGTGAGGAAGCGGTGGGGGTCGAAGCTGGCATCGCTGGCCGAGTTGGCCACCTCTCGTTCGATGTAGGGGCGGAGGACTCGTTGGCTGGTCGAATAGCACGATCCTCGCTCCCGCTCTGGTCGCTCCTGAACGGAGTAGTACCACTGCAGCGCCCGCTGGTCAATCCTGGCGACCCGGGCCAGGGCCAGTCCGAGCTGTTCGCCGCTGCCATCATCGAGCCAGCTCAATACCTCCGAGATCGGGGCTTTGATCGAGGCTCCGGCGTAGAGGGCGCAGCTGACCAACCGGATGGCGGCATCCTCCCAATGCTCCCACTCCGGATCACTTCTGCCGTACCCACTGCGACCCTGGACCAGCCACTGTCCCATCCGCATCGCCCGATCCCAGCTTTGACAGCGCTGGAGTGGGGACCAGGTGCAGTTGGCCAGGCCGGTAATTCCGGTGGGATCGTAGATGTCGGTCGGGCCACGTCGCTGCCGTACTCCAGCGGTGTTCAGAACTAAGTCGCTCTTGATGCTAATGGCTACCACAGCTCCCTCCCACTCCAGGATTTGAGGGATGCAGAAGCCTGCCGTTTTCCCACTCCCGGTGGGACCGAAAATCAGGAGTGAAACTCCCGATCGGGCAGCAACCATATACCTCCCCCACCGACCCAAGGAGAGCCTTTGCCGGCTCGATCGACGAGCCAGCAACCCGGCGCGGCGGAGATCCCACCTTCTGGCCCACCTGATCTCGCCGCCCGGTCCCCGGCTGCCCAGCTCTATCGCGACGAGGCCGACTACCGTCGCCGCTACACTCAGCTCCAGGCCGAGGAGCAGCCAGAAAGATCTCCATTGGGCCATTGAGCCAGCGGTGATAGAGAGTATCGAACCTAGGTTTGGAGAGCTGAGCAGGAGGCCGATCAGAGTGATTGGCCAGAGCAGATTCAGGTTGATTGGGGCGGCGGAGAGATGGGCCGCGAACCCCACCAGCAGTGGAGGAAGAATCCAAATCGCGGCCAATATTCCATAAACCAGCAGGGTCCGATGGCGTTGCGGGTCGCGGTTGGAGAAAAAATCCATTTTCTCGCCAGCATAGCTGCTATATTCGGACAAATACAGGACATTCGGCGGGCAAGCCGAGCGGCTTTCGGTTCATGATGATACGAGAAGGGATTAATGGCAAGGGGTGACGATGTGAAGCGCTGCATATCTGACGGACCGAGGTAGGATATGCGAGTCAATCTGTTGACTCGCGAGTATCCGCCGGATACCTACGGTGGAGCTGGCGTACACGTTGGCCAGCTGGCCGAACAGCTGCGCTCGAGAGTTGACCTGGAAGTCCACTGCTGGGGCGTTTCACGGCCGCACGAGGGAGTCTTCGCTCACCCTTCCTGGGCAGCGATGCAGGAGCTTGTCCCGGAGTCGATCGCCCTCCAGGCGATGTCGATTGATCTCTCCATGACCAGGGCGGCCGAGCGGGCGGAAATCGTGCACAGCCATACCTGGTATACGAATTTGGCGGGTCGTTTGGCCCAGCTCGCCTGGCAGATTCCGCATGTGGTTACCGCTCACAGCCTGGAGCCCCGACGGCCCTGGAAGGTGGAGCAGTTGGGCGGCGGTTATCAACTCTCCAGCTTTTGCGAAAAGACCGGCTTGGAGGCCGCCGACGCGATAATTGCGGTCTCCGAGGGGATGCGGCAGGATATCCTCGGCTGCTATCCGGCGGTAGTGCCGGAGCGAGTTCATGTGATTCACAACGGAGTAGATCCCAACGTTTATCGACCCACTCCGCCTGACTCCACCTTGCAACGGTACCGGGTGGAGTTGGATCGGCCCTACATAATTTTCTTGGGACGGGTGAGTCGGCAGAAGGGTATCAGCCACCTCCTGAAGGCGGTGCGGCAGCTCGATCCGGCATATCAGGTGGTGGTGCTGGCGGGTAGGTCGGAGAGCCCTGAAGTGGCGGCGGAAGTCGATCAGCTATTTGCCGAGGTGGCTGCGCTACGAGGCCGGCTGATCCGCCTCGATGGTAATTTACCGCGAGCGGAGCTGATTCAGCTGCTCTCCGCCGCGACCGCCTTGGTTTGTCCTTCAATTTATGAACCCTTTGGCCTGGTGAACCTGGAGGCCATGGCCTGCGGAACGGCGGTGGTGGCCTCGGCGGTGGGCGGTATCCCCGAGGTGGTGGTAGAGGGGGAGAGCGGCTTTCTGGTCGAATATGACGATTGCCATCCGGAGGCTTTCGAGCGTGGCCTGGTGGAGCGGATGGAGCAGTTGCTGGCCGATCCCCGGCTGGCCGAGAGGATGGGCCGGGCCGGCCGGAGGCGGGTGGTGGATCATTTCAGCTGGTCGGCGATCGCTGATCAGACGATAGCCCTTTACTCCCGTCTACTGGGCCGAACGGTAGTTCATCAAGAGAGGCCGGCTCAGCGCTTGATTTATGCGGATGAACCGGCGATTCGTCCGGTTGGTGCTATTTGGCAGCGGGGTGCTACGGCTCAACCAATCCCTTCCTGACGGCGTACAGCACGGCTTGGGAGCGATCGTAGATGCCCAATTTTTCATAGATGTTGCTGACGTGATTGCGCACCGTCTTCTCGCTGATTTTCAGCTGGAAGGCGATCTGCTTGTTGGCTTGACCTGCTGCCAACAGCTTCAGGATTTCGATCTCCCGAGGCGTTAGGCCGTCGTAATATTCCTTGGGAGTAACTTTGCCGGTCAGCATATCCAGCACCTTGTGGGCTACCGCCGTGGCCATCACACTCTCCCCGGAGACTACGGCCAAAATCGCCGAGACTATGGCCTCCGGCTCGGAATCCTTCAAAACGTATCCTTGGGCGCCTGCTTTCAGGGCCTGCAGGAAGTGGGTTTCGGTATCAAAGGTGGTAAGAATCAGGATTTTGGTTCGGGGAAACTTGGCCAGAATCTGCCTGGTGGCTTCTACCCCGTCCAGATTGGGCATCTTGAGATCCATCAGGATGACATCCGGTCGGAGGCGGGTGGCTTGCTGAAGCGCGATCGCCCCATCGGCGGCCTGACCGATAACTTTGACCCGCTGATCACTCTCCAAGAGCATGGCCAACCCAGAGCGGAAGAGGTTCTGATCGTCGGCGATCATTACCGTAGGGATATTCTCGGAGGTCTTCTTGGTCGCCGATGATGTTTCGGTCATGTAAGTTTTTCTCCGGGAAGGGTGATCCATATGGTGGTGCCATGCTCAGGTGAACTTACAATTCGGAGCTTCCCACCGATTAGAGCGGCCCGTTCATGCATTCCCACCAGGCCATGGCCGCTGCTCGCTTCGATTGCTGCCTGGCCGTTGCCGTCGTCGGCCAGTTTGAGGGTGGCGCTTCCCCCAACTGCACTTAGTTCGATCAATACATTTTTTGCGGCGCTGTGCTGTCGTACGTTGCGGAGGGCCTCTTCAACGACTTTGATCAGGTTGTGGGCGGTCCGAGAGGGTATCTTCTCCGGCCACTGATGGTCACGTTGCAGCTGCGTATGAATTCCACTTTGGGCTTCGAACCGCTCCAGTACTAGGCTAAGCTGATCCGGAAAATTAGAGCTGGAGGTCGATTCCTCGCGCAGCTGGTGAAGCAGGCGGCGCAGATTATCCAGCGCCTGCCGGGTCAGGTCCTGGTAGCCGGTTAACTCCGAAGCCAGGTTAGGTTGCTCCTCCCGGGGACGGCGTTTGAGCTGTTCGATCTGGACCAGTAGGGTGGTGAGAGCTGGAGTCACATCGTCGTGGAGCTCTCTGGCCAGCCACTGGCGGAGCGCCTCCTCATCCTCGGTTTTGGCCGGTTGGGGATAAACCGGTGAGGGAGTTGTGGAGTGGGACAGCTGCTCGGCCAAGAAGTCAACCAGCGAATCAAGACGCACCGAAACGCCGGAGGATTTGGGCAGCGGAATAGCTATTGCCCCGATCGAAACCTCGTAGGGATCAGACTTTTTGGCGGTTGATTGACTGTCAAGCATCTAACATCCCAAGCTTACCGCGCCTAGTCTCGGTTCGGGACAATCTTTAATCGGTCTGGGTCAAAAAATATGGTAATAGGACTAGGGACGGGGGTCGATATGGCGCATCATCTGAATCATCTATCCTACGGATTATGGGGAATAAGCGGCAGCTGCATCAGTTGGTGACCGGCCTTTGGGGAGGCGGTCGCGTGGCCCAGGCTTGAGTAGTACTTTGTTCTGGGGGTTGGCCGGGTTGATGGGAGCCGGCCTGGGCGCCTACTTGTTGATTACGGTTTTGGTTTGGCATCGGGTCTTCGTTCCTCCGAGGCCATCACTGCCAGAACGCTTTCTCTTTACCCCCGCCGAATTCCAGGCGGATTATGAGGAACTCAACTTGATTACCGCCGATGGTATCGGGTTTGGAGCATGGTTCTTCCGCCAACCGGGAACCCCCCAGGTGATAGTGGTCAGTCCTAGCCATAGGAGTAACCGAGAGCGATTCCTCGGGGTCTCGATAGCGCTCTGGCGTAAGGGCTTCAATGTTCTGCTCTACGCTCCCCGGGGGATGGCCGGTTCGGAGCGAGCGATCCTGACCTTGGGGGTAAATGAGGTGTGGGAGTTGGAGGCGGTGTTGGAGTATGTTCGAGGTCGGATTCGCGACCCCCAAATTGGGTTGCTCGGTTATTCCATGGGGGCAGCGGTGAGTCTGCTGGTGGCGGCACGGGATCCAGCGCTTTCGGCGTTGGTGCTGGACAGCCCCTTCGGCGATGCCGGGCAATTCTTGAGCGAGAACATAGGGCGGAGACTCCATCTTCCCGGAGCTCCTTTCCGGGCAGCGATGGCGCTCTGGCTGTGGCTCCGACATGGGGTTCGTCTGAGCAACTCCAGCCCTCGTCGCGTGCTCGCCCAGGTGGAGCCGTTGCCGCTCTTCTTTATCCAGGGTGGCGACGACCGAATCACGACGGCTCGCCAGGTGCGGCAACTCTATGATGCTTACCGAGGACCGCGAGAAATCTGGCTGGTGCCGGGGGCGGCTCACTGCGCGGCTTACTGGGTTGACCGACCCCTCTATGTGGAGCGGGTGGCCGGCTTCTTTGCTCGTCAGCTGGGGCTTAAATCGAGCCGCTTGCGTCTGGTAACCGAGGAGGATGAGCATCCCTAGCCTTTACAATGTCTAAAGTGCCAGCCAGTGAATATCCACCGGTCGAACTGACTATCGAAGCTGATCATGTGGCGGCCTTCGCCCAAGCTCTTGGTCTCGATCCAGCGGACGGGATGCCGCCGACCTATGCCGCGGTGTATGCCCTGGGAGTAACCGCGTCCCAGCTCTTCGCAGACCCGATCGCCGCGGTGGATTTGTCTCGCCTGCTGCATGCCGAGCAGGAGTTCTTCTGGGAGCGTCACCCCCAGATTGAGGAGAAGGTGGTTGCCCAGGGCCGGATAGTTAGTGATATTGAGCGACGAGGGATGCGCTTCTTGAGCTTTGAGACCCGCTGCTCGGTTGAAGGATCTCCCCTCTGCCGCTCTAAAGCTCTCTTTGTGATCAAGGCGAAAAAATGAATACCGAGAACGAGTTGGAGGTCACCTTCAGAGCTGAGCAGATCGAAGCTTACGCGAAAGCCTCGGGCGACCTCAATCCGATCCATTTAGACGAAGAGTTTGCTCGCTCGGTCGGCCTCCCCGGAGTCATCGCTCACGGCATGCTCCAGATGGGACTGTTGGCTCGGGTAGCCGGATCCCCACAGCAGCTCAAGCGGTTGAGCTGTCGCTTTGCCGGCTTGGTTCAGCCGGGCGACACGGTCACCTATCGAGCAACCCGGGTGGATGATCGAGTTGAGCTTTCGGCCCACAACCAGCGGGGCGAGGCAGTGCTCTCTAAGGCTTCGGCTGAGCTCCAGTCCGAATAAGGGGCGTATCTGGACGGCGCCACGACACGGCGTGAGGAGTTGTTACGGTGTCTTTCCGACCGCCTGAAGCACCTGCGGATGAGGATTCTCAAAAAGTGGCTATAATGAGGTTGTTAAATATGATCACTTGGAGGAGGCTATGATTTTGGGAGTACGCGATTTCCGCAATGGCTTGAGTAAATATTTAGATGAAGTGCGCAGTGGAAGAACAGTGACGGTCACTGCGCATGGCAAACCGATTGCCAGGGTAGTACCGGTGGGGCGACCAACCCGTTTGGAGCAGTTGATCGCTGAGGGGTTAGTGACACCAGCAAGAAGGCCAAAGGGTCCATCTCCAGAGCCGATTATGGCCAGTGGATCAGTCAGCGATTTCATCTCTGAACAGCGCGGTTGATTGGGTATTTGGATACCTCGGCCGTCATTCCTCTCTTGGTGGTCGAGTCGAGCAGTGTTAGGTGTCGTCGCTTTTGGGATGACCTCGATGGAGCGGTAGCCAGCCGCCTGCTCTACGTCGAGGCGGTGGGTGCCTTGGCGCGGGCGCACCGGGCAGGTCGACTTAGTTTCCAATCTTACGGAGATAGCTTGCAGGTTCTGGATCAAATATGGTCAGAAGTCACAGTTATTGAAGTCAGTGATTCGGTGGTTCGTAGAGCCGCGATGTTGGCTTCTCAATTCGGCCTGCGAGGATATGACGCTGTGCACTGTGCTTGCGCTGAACAGATAGAAAAGCAGGATATCGTAGCTGCTTCAGGTGATAAGCAGCTGTTGGGCGCTTGGGCGGCTCTAGGGATAGACACTTTTGATTCCAACGCGGATTTTCAAACGATTAATCTGAAAGGAAAGTGATTGACTTCGCTCTAACCCCCGAGCAAGAAGATATTCGCCGGCTGGCGCACCACTTTGCCGAGCAGGAGATCCGGCCGGTGGCCGCTCAGCATGACGAGAGCGAGGAGTTTCCCTACTCGGTAGTCGAAAAAGCCCACCGGCTGGGCCTTACCCCGGCCTCTTTCCTCTCCGAGGAGTATGGCGGCCAGGGGTTGGATTCGCTCACCTCGCTGATCGTAGCCGAGGAGCTGCATTGGGGCTGCGCCGGCATCGCGGTCTCGATTCAGAGCCCGGGCCTGGTCATATCGGGGATTCTGGCCATGGGATCGGAGGAGCAGAAGCAGCGCTGGCTACCCGAATTTGCCCGGCCGGGGCGGCCAATTCTGGGTGCCTTGGGGCTGACCGAGCCGGATTCTGGATCCGATGCTCTGGCGTTGCGGACTACTGCCCGGCGGGATGTTCAGGCGGGCGTACCGGGCTACCGGTTAAACGGAACCAAACAGTTCTGCACCAACGGTGGCATTGCCGACTATTACATCATCTTCGCCAACGCTGAGCCGGCTCTTGGAGCGGCCGGGATCGCCGGCTTCCTGGTCGAGAAAGGCGCCTCGGGCCTTTCGATGGGTCGCAAGGAGCGGAAGTTGGGGGTGCGGGCGAGCCACACCGCCCAGGTGATCCTGGAGGAGTGCTTTGTCCCCCTCGATCATCGCCTGGGAGGAGAGCCAGGAGACGCCGATTCTGGTCCGGGTGCGCTGGGGGCGCTCCTGACCTTGGAGGCGACGCGGCCGTGGATTGCGGCCGGGGCTTTGGGCGTCGCCCGGGCGGCCTTCGAATTCGCGCTCGACTATGCTCAAGAGCGGCAGCAGTTTGGCAAGCCGTTGATCAAGCATGAGGCGATTGCCTTCAAACTGGCCGATATGGCGACTACTGTCGATGCAGCGCGACTGCTGATCTGGCGGGCTGGTTGGATGGCCGGGACCGATCGCCCGTTCCATCGAGCCGAGGGCTCGATGGCCAAGCTTTATGCCGGAGATGTTGCCATGCAGGTAACTACCGAGGCGGTACAGGTGCTAGGCGGCTACGGTTACATCAAAGATTATCCAGTGGAGAAGTGGATGCGAGACGCCAAGATTTATCAGATCTGGGAGGGGACGGCAGAGATCCAGCGGCTGGTCATCTCCCGTGCCCTGGCCGGAGAGAATCATGTTTGATCTGAGCGGGAAGGTGGCGGTGGTGACCGGTGCCTCGCGCGGCCTGGGGCGGGAGGACGCCTTGACGCTAGCTCGCCTGGGGGCCGATGTGGCGATTACCGACGTCCTACTCGAAGACGACCCCGACCTGGCTCAGGCCGCAGAAGACAGCGGTTCGGTACTGGCCCAGGTGGCGGTCAGCCAGGGCTGGGTGGGAGCTCAATCTGCGGCGGCGGAGATTCGTCAGTTGGGCCGCCGTTCGATGGCCCTCAAAATGGATGTCACCAACCGGGCCCAGATCGCTCAAGTTTTGACCGAAATCAAGCGAGAGTTGGGCGGAATCGACATCCTGATCAACAACGCCGCCACGCTCGACCACACCGCCCAGCTGCCCCAGCAGGAATACGCGCTGTGGGATCGTGACATAGCGGTCAATTTGACTGGCGCCTTCAACTGTACGAAAGAAGTCTGGCCCTATCTAGTCGAACGGCAGTGGGGGCGAGTCATCTTCATGTCCTCGGTGGCCGGGACAATGGGCGGTTTTGGTCAGGCCAGCTATTCGGCGAGCAAGGCTGGCCTGATCGGATTGACCAAAACCGTAGCCCTGGAGGGTGGTCGTCATGGCATAACCGCCAACGCCATCGTGCCCGGAATTATCCGCTCCGAGGCCGGCCGGGCGGCGGAACAGAGCAATCCGATGTACGACCGCTTCCGGCAGCGCACGGTCTTCAAGCGCTTTGGCGAGCCGGCCGACATCGCCTCGACAGTGGCATTTCTCTGCAGTCCGGAGGCCGGTTACATCACCGGGACGGCGATCGAGGTGGCGGGGGGAATCCCGCTCTTCACCGCCTGATGGGCATTTGCCTTGACGTATCGCGGGAAGGTGGGGTGGCCACAGTAGTCATACATCACCAGGGTAACAATGCGATCAGCGGCAAGCTGGCCACCGAGTTGAAGGCAGCCTTCTCGGAGCTGGGGAGCGATCCCTCGGTGCGGGTGGTGGTGTTGGCCAGCGCTTACGAGCGTTATTTCAGTGTGGGTGCCGACCTACGGGCCGTGGCATCGATCGATCGGCAAGCTCCTGATGCATCGCAGAAGATAGCGGCTCTGTTAAATGAGTTTCGGACCGGCTTTGATGTGGTCGCCGCCTGTCCCAAACCGGTGATTGCGGCGATCAATGGCCACGCTCTAGGCGCGGGCTGTGAGCTGGCGCTTTGCTGTGATTACCGGATCATGGCCGAGGACGGGCGCTCGAGGATCGGTCAGAGTGAGGTGGGGTTGGGGCTCATGCCCGGAGCTGGAGGGACTCAGCGCTTGGTGCGGCTGATCGGCCGCACCCATGCCCTACCCTTGCTCTTCGAGGGGCTCCGGCTTTCGGCCGACGAGGCGATGAAGATCGGCCTTGTCAATCAGGCGGTAGCTCCGGCCGACTTCAAACCAGCGGTGGCCGAGCTGGCCGAACGGCTGGCGGCTGCTCCCACCCGGGCGCTCGGGCTGATCAAGGATGCAGTCAATCAAGGTCAGGAGCTTCCACTGCCCGAGGCGCTGGAGTTGGAAATCGAAAACTTCGTTCAGAGCATCTTGACGCAAGACGCGGCAGTTGGGATCATGAGCTTCCTGGCCAAACAGCCACCGGAATTTACCGGCGCCTAATCGGCGCCGGCTGCATCCGGTCAGCTTTTGGGGATATGACTCAGCGAGCATCGGTGCAGGCGACACTACCACTCACCTCGCCGCATGCTCTTACCCTTGTAAGGTAATTGGACGATATACCGTTGACTTCTGAGGTGTTAGCGAAGGTCGAGCCTGACGCTATGAGAATCTTATCAGTAAGCACCTCTCCAAATTGTGTTTCTAGCCATACTTGGTCACCGGCTTGACCATGAGAAATTTCACCGTGAAAGGGGAGCAGGCCACCGGGATGGAGCCACAAGTCAATAGCGCGTCCATAGAGGGTAGCGTGGCCCTCAAGAATGTATTTGTCTTGCGCTGAAGCGGTCGTTGGAATAGCCAGCATGGAAATGGCCAACGCTCCAGCGAGGATTGTAGAGATGCTCGATCTGATAATTATCTTCCGAAATTCCTTACAACTTTCTAACACTATTCATAATCTCCTTTAGTTCAGTAGCAGCCGCTGAGCTGCTTGTGAATCCTGTCGCACAACCCTTCAGATTATTCCGGATTGGATGACTTTTGTCAACAATCCGGTCGGCACGGAGCCCCTCCGTTCGGCTAGGCTTACGAGATTAAAAATATCAGGGAGGACGCTGGGTGTCTCCCGATCCACCCGATTAAGAGGATGAGTTAATGAGTTACAACTACGTGCTGTGGGCGATCGGAGGTGGCATCGTGGCCGTCCTCTTCGCTCTTCTTCTGACCGGCATGGTCCTGCGCCAATCCAAGGGCAACCAGCGGATGCAGGAGATTGCCGAGGCGATTCAGGAGGGGGCGTCGGCGTATCTGAACCGACAGTACGCGGTGATTGGCGTGATCGGCGTGATTGTCGCCGTCCTGCTCGGCGTCACCCTGGGGTGGGTGACCGCAGTGCTCTATGTGGTCGGGGCGGTGCTATCGGCGGCGGCTGGCTACGTTGGTATGAACGTCTCCGTCCGGGCCAACCTACGGACCGCCCAGGCGGCCACCCACGGCCTCAGTCGGGCTCTGTCCGTCGCCTTCCGCGGCGGTGCAGTAACCGGTTTCATGGTGGTTGGATTGGGACTTTTGGGGGTGGCGGTGAGCTATTACTTCACCCGCCGGACGGATGCCCTGATCGGGCTCGGTTTCGGGGCCTCGCTGGTCTCCGTCTTCGCCCGGCTGGGCGGCGGAATTTACACCAAGTCGGCTGATGTGGGAGCCGATCTGGTGGGCAAGGTGGAGGCGGGCATCCCGGAGGATGATCCGCGCAATCCGGCGGTGATCGCCGATAACGTTGGCGACAACGTCGGCGACTGCGCCGGCATGGCGGCCGACCTCTTCGAGACCTACGCGGTAACCATGGTGGCGGCGATGCTGCTTGGCTCGCTGCTCTTTGTCGGGCAGATCGGCTACGTCATCTATCCGTTGCTGCTCGGGGCGATTTCGATCGTCGGTTCAATGGTAGGGGCTTTCCTGGTTCGGGCCTACTGGCCGAAGTGGATCATGGGGGGGCTTTACGCTGGCCTCATCGGGGCGGCGGCGATCGCGATTATCGGCTTCTACCTGGTGACTCAATGGATGATCGGTCGCGGTTATCTGGCCTCATCCGGTCTGATACATAATCCGATCAACCTCTTCTGGGCCGGGGTGGTAGGAGTTGTGATCACCATCCTGATCGTGGCGATCACCGAATTCTTTACCGAAACCCGCTACTGGCCGGTCAAACTGATCGCCCAGCAGTCGATGACCGGGCATGCCACCAACATCATCGCTGGCACTGCGATCGGCCTATTGGCTACCGCTCCGGTAGTGCTAGTGATCGGAATCGGAATTCTGATCAGCTTCGGTCTGGCCGGTCTCTACGGGGTGGCGATTGCCGCTACCGCGCTGCTCTCGATGACCGGCATTGTAGTGGCCATCGATGCCTACGGACCGATCACGGACAATGCCGGTGGTATTGCCGAGATGGCCAACCTGCCGGAAGAGGTGCGGAACATCACCGATCCGTTGGACGCGGTAGGTAATACGACCAAGGCGGTCACCAAGGGCTACGCCATCGCCTCCGCTGCCCTGGCCACCCTGGTCCTCTTTGCCAGCTACACCCAGGAGTTGGTCAAGGCGGGGTACCACTTCACCTTCGAGCTCTCCGACCCCTATGTAATCGTCGGAATCTTCTTCGGCGGCATCCTGCCCTTCCTCTTTGGCTCGCTGGCCATCCTGGCGGTGGGTCGCGCCGCCGGTCTGGTCGTCACCGAGGTGCGGCGACAGTTCCGGGAGATCAAGGGGATTATGGAGGGTACGGCTCGGCCGGAATACGGCAAGGCGGTGCGAATCGTTACTGCCGCCGCCCAGCGGGAGATGATCCTGCCCGGGCTCATTCCGGTGGTGGCGCCGCTGGTGGTCGGCTTCCTACTCGGCCCCAAGGCGCTTGGTGGAATGCTTCTGGGAGCGATTACCACCGGTCTCTTCCTCGCCCTCTACATGACCAGCGGCGGTGCCGCCTGGGATAACGCCAAGAAGTACATCGAGGACGGCCACCTTGGCGGCAAGGGTTCGGCCGCCCACATGGCGGCGGTCACCGGAGACACGGTGGGTGACCCCTACAAGGACACCGCCGGACCGGCGATCAACCCGATGATCAAGGTGATCAACATCATCGCTATTCTGATCGCCTCGGCGGTCGCTGCGCACAGCGTTTGGCATTAGTTCTCCCTGTTGCTACCCCTCCCCAAGGTTGGGGAGGGGTAGGCTGGGGAGTATGGAGAATGAGTACACCGAAGAGCTAGACCAACTCCAACAGCGGCTCGATGCCCTCATCGCGGCAGAGGCTGACCAAGCGGAGATTGTCGAATTGGAGCAGGAGGTACGCATCCTTCGCGCCTTCTATGAGCGGGCGTATAGCGTGTGGGAGGAGGGGAGAGAAAACCGTAATTACTCGCTCTATCTGGCCTTGGAGGGCTATGGCGAGTGGACGCTACAGAATGTCTATGCCTTTTTGTTTGATAAGGTCACCGATTTGCCGGCCAATGACCATAAGGAATTGCTGGGGCAGATTCGCGAGGTAGACTTTACTACCCTTGGTTCAGTGGTGGCGCGACCGGCTCGAGTTGTCGGTGGTCAAGAGCTGCCCTCGGTCACCTTCCCAGATCTAGAGGGGGCGCTTGATTGGGCTCGTGGTGAAAATAGACTCCGATCAACATGAAATCTGCTGCTGGTGGAGAAAGCGGAAGCCGCCCGATTAAATTAGACTCATCCTTATCCCCAATTCCGGCAAACTGTGAGGCGATGACTAAAAAAATTGCTGTGATCCCTGGCGATCTGGCCGGCCTGGAAGTAGTTCCGGAGGCGGTCAAAGTGCTCCGCTGTCTCGACCTCCCCTTTGAGTATGAGGAGTTTGAGGTTGGGGCTGCACCCCTCCTCCGTGGTGAACCGGTGCTCTCGGAAGAGACCTTCGCCGCGGCAAGCGAAGCCGATGCTATCCTCTTCGGGGCGATCGGTGATCCGCGCATTCCAGATGTCGGCTATCCGGCCCAGGTGCTCTTCCGTTTCCGCTTCGATTTCGATCTCTACGTCAACCTCCGACCGGCTCGGCTGCTCGATCGGCGATTGAGCCCGCTGCGCGAGTCAAATCGGCAAAATGTCGACCTGCTGATCGTGCGGGAGAACACCGAGGGCATTTACGCCGGGGTGGGCGGTCGCTTCAAGCGAGGCACCGAGCAGGAGATCGCGATTCAGGAGGACATCAACACCCACCTTGGGGTTTCCCGAATCATCGAATACGCCTTCACCAAGGCATCATTGCAACTCTGCATGGTGGATAAATCCAACGCCCTGGCCCACGCCGGTGGGCTCTGGCAGGAGCGATGGGCGGCTATTGGTGCCAAGCATAGTCAGCTTGAGCGGCGCCATCTCTATGCCGATGCGGCGGCGATGGAGTTGGTCCGCGACCCGAGCCAGTTCGAGGTGTTGGTGACGAACAACCTCTTCGGCGATATCCTCAGCGATCTCGCTGCCGTACTTGTCGGTGGCGTGGGGATGGCTCCCTCGGCGAACATTAATCCGGAGAGTGGCCGCGGATTCTTCGAGCCGGTGCACGGCAGTGCCCCGACCATTGCTGGGCAAGGGGTGGTCAACCCGATAGGAACAATCCTCACCGCGGCGCTGATGTGTGAGCATCTTGGCTATCCGGAGGCGGCAGCGCAGATCCAGGCAGCGGTCGCCGTGGCGGTGAGAGCCGGTCAGTGCACACGTGATGTCGGTGGCTCACTCTCTACCAACGAGGCGGGAACGGCGATCGTTAATCATTTGGGAACAAAGGCGGCGGCTGGGGCGTTGTAGAGGGCGAGGTGAGAAACATACTCAAACGGCTACGCTCCTGGCTGGAGAGATTTAATCTGCCCCAAGTCCAGCCGGTACCGGTGCCAGTTCGAAACTCCCGCCGCTGATCAAAACCGCGTCAAGATAGAGTAGATGGTTCGAGTCGGCGTTGTTGCGGATACCCACTGCCCGGAGTTCTTGCCCGCTCTTCCGTCCGAGTTGTTCACTCGGCTGAGCGGGGTCGATCTCATCCTCCACGCCGGTGATATCGGCGGCGTGGAGGGGAGGGAGACGCTGCGTCAGCTGGCCCAAATCGCCCCGGTCGAGGCAGTTCGAGGGGATCATGATGCGGCGTTGACCGAGCTGCCGTTGCGCCGGGAACTCACTGTGGCCGGACGCCGTATTGGTCTTTTGCATGGAAATCGAAGCCGTCTTCTCGAGGAGCCGGAAACTTTGATCGAAACGCTCAGCCTTGGTTTATTCCAGCCCCGGCCGAGGCTTTACGGTTGGCTGCGGCGTCAGTTCCCGGAAGCCGATGTGGTGATTTTTGGACATACTCATGTTGCCGTGGCCGTCCGGGACGGGAGAGGTTTACTCTTCAACCCCGGTCCGGTCTATGCTGTTTCCTCGGCGGCGGCTCGAGCTCGGTTGGCCAATCGACCCAACTGGTTTGAAACCGCCTGGCTGCAAGTAATTCGTCATCGTCGAGATGATCCGGTGGCCTCGGTGGGAATTTTGGAGTTCGATGACGATCAGATTCGGGCGACTATCCATCGAATCTGATTAAGCTATTGGCTGATTTGGTAAATAGAGGGTACAGATGCAGATGACCAAGGATTTTTACGCTGTCCTGGGAGTGCCCAAAGGGGCTAGTGAGAAGGAGATCAACGCTGCCTTCCGGAAGTTGGCGCGGACCTATCACCCCGATCTCAATCCGGACAACAAGCAGGCCGAGCAGCGCTTCAAGGAGATTTCCGAGGCCCACGGGGTGCTCTCCGATCCGGACAAGCGAAAACGTTACGATCGTTTCGGGGCTGATTGGCAGGCGATGCCGGATGCTCAGGGACCCACCTTTGCCGGGGGTGGACCGAATATCCGATTCCAGGGGGCACAGATTGATCCCGATGAGCTGCGCAACCTCTTTTCTGAGTTCACCGCGGGGGGAGGCAGCACTCGAAGTGGGGGGAACTCTTTCCGGGATCTCTTCGGTTCGATCAATAGCCAGAACCGCCCTCCGACCACCCCAGCACCGAGTGAGCAGGAGCTGCGTATAACTCTCCAGGAGGCCTTCACCGGAGCCACTAGACGGATCCTCTTGAGCAGCGGAAGAGAGGTGGAGATCAAAGTTCCAGCTGGCGTGACCGAAGCGACCCTCCTTCGCGCCTCAGGAGTTCGCGTTCGAATTCGAATCAGCCCGCACGCTCAGTTCACCCGAGAGGGTAAGAACCTCCGGATATCGGTGCCGGTTCCCCTGCCGGTTGCTCTCCTGGGCGGCGAAGTGGAGGTGCCGACATTGAAGGGAGGTCACGCCAAACTCAATATTGCCCCGGAGACTCAGAACGGCACCCGTCTCCGACTTCGTGGCTTGGGAATGCCGGATGTTCGCGGCGGGGCGGTTGGAGATCTCTACGCGGAGGTAAAGGTCCGACTTCCTCTCCCACTCGACGATGACCTGCGGCGGTGGGCGGAAACGCATTTCCTTGACCACGGATGAGCAGCAGCCATTTTGTTTTGTGATATCCTTTACTTGTTATGTCAAAAGTAAAGAATCGCTCCCCGCGACTCTCCAGCAAGAACCAGATCACGATCCCCGTGCGTGTTCTTCGGAAAGCGCATGTTAAAGCTGGAGATGAATTTCGAGTTGAAGCCGACGAGGAGGGGCGAATTGTCATGTCTCGCGCCGATGATCCTCTGGAAAAATTCATCGGCGATCTGCCTGGACTTAGCAAGGCCACAAATTTGCAAAGGCTCCGAGACGAGTGGGGACAGTAGTACTTGACACCAGTGTGGTCCTAGGATTACGGGATCCTCAGGATGCCCACCATGCAGCGGCGGTCACGGCGATTCACGGCTCTCGGCAGGCCGGCGATCGGCTGGTGCTTCCATGTAGTGCCCTTGCCGAGGTCTTGGTTGGCGCAAGCCGCTTGGGGGTAGCAGCGGTAAACGGGATGGAAGAGTTCGTGGATGCCATAATCGATGTCGTTTATCCGATTGAACGGGAAGGCGCTCGGGTCGTCGCCTCATATCGGGCGCGTTACCCTACAATCCGTCTACCGGATGCCTTCGTTCTGGCAGTTGGCGAGATCCTGAAAGCAGATACCGTCTTCACCGCCGACCATCGGTGGAAAGGCATTGACAAGCGCGTTAAGTTGATCGCCTGACAGAGAAGATCCCAGCCGGAGTGGACCGATGCGACTCTTCGTGAAGTTCGAGATGGTCTGGGAGCGGTGGATCTTGAGGAAACTTTATCTCAGCGGTTAGGGCCAAGTTGAGGGGAATGAATAATTAGGGTAGTCCATCGCCCCAGGGCATCAAAATCGCCATCTGCGTGCAGGATTGGTAGCTCATGTCGAATAGCCACTGCTCCAATTAGACAATCGGTCAGCCGTCGGACGGTTTCGCCGCTCTTTCGGCAGGTTCGGAATAACGTTGCGGCGTGGTCAAAGTCGACTGATTCGCACTTTAGAAGAGACGCCCGGGCTAATAATCCACGTAGCTCTCTTAAATGCCGGTCATTCCTAGCCCCAGCTAGCACTTTCATGCTAATCGGATCGGTGATGGCTATCTCGGAATCGACCAGTCGATAGACTTCTTTGCAGACGTCAGAGTCGGTGCCTCTGAGAAATTCGACCCAAGCCGAGGTGTCGATTAGAATCAAAG
>JBOHUW010000004.1:0-17202 GCA_050734895.1 Candidatus Dormibacteraceae bacterium
CAACAAGGGCGAAATCCATGCGGTGATGGGTCCTAACGGCTCGGGTAAGAGTACCCTGGCCGGATCTCTAATGGGACATCCCAGCTATGAGGTGCTGGGCGGCGAGATCCGCTTCAAGGGGCAGAACCTGACCGAATTGGCCCCCGATGAGCGCTCCCGGCTGGGCGTCTACCTCGCCTTCCAGTACCCGATCGTGGTCTCTGGCGTGACGATGACCAACTTTCTGCGCAGTGCTATCAACGCTCAGCGCGGCTATGACGGGAAGGATAAGTCGAAGGCCATCTCGCCGAAAGAGTTCCGAGCCCTGCTCAAGGAGCCGATGGAGCGACTGCGGATCGATTCCTCCTTCCTCTCCCGCTACGTCAACGACGGCTTTTCGGGAGGCGAGAAGAAGCGGGCGGAAATCCTCCAGATGGCCGCTCTCCAGCCGGAGATCGCCATCCTGGATGAGACCGATTCCGGCCTGGATATCGACTCCATTCGTTATGTAAGTGAGGCGATCAACGAAATGCGCGGTCCCGGACTGGGAGTGTTGATCATCACCCACTACACCCGAATTTTGGAGTTCATAAAGCCCGACCAGGTTCACGTCCTGGTTGATGGGCAGATCGTTCGTTCCGGCGGCGCCGAAGTCGCCAAAGAGCTGGAAAAGACCGGTTACCGGGAGTGGGTCGCCGAACCGGCCCTGGCTGCCGCGGGAGCCGGCGAGGAGGAAATATAAGCATGGCGGTTGCAGCACAGATCAACGTTGGCGAGGATTACCGCGAGAAGTACGGCTTCTTCGACGCCGAGAAATACGTCTTCAAGGCCAAGCGCGGCCTCTCCGAAGAGATCGTCAAAGAGATCTCCTGGATGAAGAACGAGCCGGAGTGGATGACCAAGCTCCGACTCCGCTCGCTCAAAATCTTCGAACGCAAGGCGATGCCGAATTGGGGGGCCGACCTCTCACGCATCGATTTCGACAATATCTTCTACTTCCTGAAGGCCTCCGATCGACAGGAGCGCAGCTGGGATGAGGTTCCCGACGACATCAAGAACACCTTCGACCGGCTGGGCGTACCCCAGGCCGAGCGGAAGTTCCTCGCCGGAGTGGCAGCGCAGTACGAATCAGAGGTGGTCTACCACTCTCTACACAAAAACTTGGAGGAGAAGGGCGTTATCTTCCTGGACACGGATACCGCACTGCGTGAACACCCGGAGTTCTTCCATGAATACTTCGGCAAGGTCATCCCGCCCGCCGACAACAAGTTCTCCGCCCTCAACACCGCAGTCTGGTCGGGCGGCTCCTTCATCTATGTGCCCAAGGGAGTGAAGGTGGACATTCCGCTCCAGGCCTACTTCCGGATCAACGCCGAGAATATGGGCCAGTTCGAGCGCACCCTGATCATCTGCGACGAAGATTCCTTCGTCCACTACATCGAAGGCTGTACTGCACCGATGTACACCACCGATTCTCTCCATTCGGCAGTGGTCGAAATCATCGTCAAGAAAGGGGCGCGCTGTCGCTACACCACGATCCAGAACTGGTCGACCAATGTCTACAACCTGGTCACCAAGCGAGCCATGGCCTATCAGGACGCGACCATGGAGTGGGTGGACGGAAACTTGGGCTGCCTGGCCGCGGGAACCCGAGTCTTCACCAATAACAACGTCAAACCAATTGAGAACGTGGCGGTGGGCGATTTCGTTTACAGCCTAACTCCTGAATTCAGGTGGGAGCGACAGGAAGTGACCGCGACCAAGGTCAATCCTCCCCGATCCACCTGGCGGATGGAAACCGCCGACCACCGCGAGGTGGTGGCCACCGACAACCACCCCTTCCTGGTGCTTCGTAAGGTAGGGAGGCTCAATCAAGTGAGCTGGCTGCCTCTAAGCGAGATCAAGATCGGCGACAGTATCGCCATCTCTGGGGTCATTCCCGATCGTGGACATCCTTATGAGCGGCCGGCTTTCACCAAGGTGGGACGCAAATCCTTCCGCTGTCCAGCCACCTCCGATCCAGATCTGATGTGGCTGCTCGGATTCTATCTGGGCGATGGCTACCTGGATGGTTCAGCTCGAGTAACCTTTGCCGTCCCAGAATCCGACCCGGCCAACTCCAGGGTACGAGAACTTCTGGACCAGCTTTTCGGAATTCAGGATCTAGTCCAACGCGGAGCTCAACTCCGCGTTAATTCGGTCGATTTGACCCGCTTCCTGAATCTCCTCGGAGTAACTGGTAACGCCCACACCAAGCGGCTACCCGAATGGACCTATACCATCCCCTTTGAGCAGAAACATGCTCTGATCGATGGGTACATCGCGGCCGATGGACACATCCGTTTGAATCACAAGAACATCTCGCTGACCAGCGCGAATTATGAACTCCTGGAGGATGTCAAGGCTCTGGCTCTCTCCTGTGGGCTAAATCCGCTGAAAATCAGCACCTGGACCAGGCGAGAACGCAAGCCATTGGGGGTTGAGGAGAAGGAATACACCCATCACTATCTCTACTTTGGCGAGAACAAGCCGGAGGCTCCAGCCTACTTCTCGCCAATAATCTCGATCAGTGAAGCCGGCAGTCAGCCGACCTTCGATATCGAAGTTGCCGGAACCCATAACTTCATCGCCAACGGCATAATTGCCCACAACTCCCAAATCACGATGAAGTACCCCAGTGTCTATCTGATGGAGCCGGGGGCGAAGGGCGATGTCCTCTCGATCGCCTTCGCTGGTGAAGGACAGCACCAGGATGCCGGGGCCAAGATGGTCCACGTCGCCCCCAACACCACCTCCACGGTCACCTCTAAATCGATCTCCAAGGCGGGGGGACGGACCAGCTACCGCGGTTTGGTCAAGGTTCACCCTAACGCCCACGATGTCAAGTCCTTCGTCAAATGCGACGCCCTCTTACTCGATGACAACTCGATCAGCGACACCTACCCTTACATCGAGTGTGATGAGCCGAAGGTCAACATCGGCCATGAAGCAACCGTGAGTAAGGTATCCGACGAACAGCTCTTCTATCTGACCAGCCGAGGCATCCCCCTGGATCAGGCGGAGACAATGATTGTTAATGGCTTCATCGAGCCTTTCACCAAGGAGCTGCCGGTAGAGTATGCAGTCGAGCTCAACCGGCTGATTCAGCTAGAGATGGAGGGTTCGGTCGGATGACGTTGACCCTGAATGCGGTCGAGGAGCTGGGCTCGCTCCACTCTGAACCGGAGTGGCTGCGCGGCCAGCGGCGAGACGCCTTCCACCTCTTTGAGCAGATGAACTACCCCTCTCGGGAGCAGGAGGAGTGGCGGCGAACAAGCCTGCACGGTCTCGACCTGAATTCCTTCGCCCCCTTTGAGCTGGCCGGAAGTCGCTTTATAGCTGATCAATGGGAGAGTGGCGGCTTCCTCCAGCAGCAGGGCTCGGAGCCCGGCCAGGTGAAGTTAGACGCCGAGCTGCAGCGGCAGGGGGTGATCCTGCTCCCTCTCTCTCAGGCCGCCCGTGAGTACCCGGAGCTGATTCAAGATCGGCTCTTCTCCTCGGCAGCACCTCACCGTGACAAGCTGTCCGCACTCCACGCCGCCCTCTTCAGCGGTGGCACCTTCCTATATGTTCCGGCTGGGGTTCGGATCACGCAGCCACTCGGCTCGCGCTTCTGGTCATCTGCAGAAGGGGCTCTCACCCTTCCCCACACCCTGATCGTGGCCGGAGCCGGCAGCTCCTTCAACTACTTCGACGAGTTTCTCTCTCCGCTAAGCGAGCGGCCCGCCTACTGCAGCGGCTCGGTCGAGATCTTTGCCGAGGAGGCGTCCCAGGTGGGCTATGTGGCCCTCCAGCGGTGGGGAGATCAGGTCTGGCAGTTCGCCGATCAGCGAGCGCACATCGGGCGTGATGCCACCGTGCAGCTGATCAACATCGGCCTGGGAGGCAGGTTCAGCAAGCATCGGGTAGAGGCCGATCTGGCAGGACGTGGAGCTAGCGCCGAGCTGAAGGGGATGTACTTCGGCGATGGGGAGCAGTTCTTTGACTACCACACCCTGCAGCGGCATCTGGTTGGGGACACGACCAGCGATCTGCTCTTCAAGGGAGCGCTAGCCGGTAAGTCCCAGGCGGTTTATGCCGGTCTGATTCGGATCGAGCCCCAGGCCGCCCGCTCTAACGCCTATCAGGCAGATCGCAACCTCCTCCTCTCATCGACTGCCCGAGCACATTCGATTCCGATGTTGGAGATCCACAACAACGACGTGCGCTGCACCCATGGAGCAACTGTTGCCCCACTCGACCCGGAGCATATCTTCTATTTGGAGTCGCGGGGGATACCGCCAACGGTCGCCGAGCAGATGATCGTTCGCGGCTTCTTCGGTGAGGTGCTGGAGCGCATTCCGATTCCCCAGATCCAGGAAGTAGTTATGAGCGAGCTGGAGGCACGGGTTGGCCAGGATTAAGGTAGCTAACACCGCCGATTTGGCACCAGAGAGTGCCGTTCAGGTGACGGTCAACGAGGAGGAGGTCTGTTTGGCGCGAGCGGCTGATGGCGAATTCTACGCCATGCGAGATTGCTGTTCGCATGAGCAGGTTCTGCTCAGCGAGGGGGAGGTGTTCGATTCCCAAATTGAATGCTTCGCCCACGGGGCTCGCTTCGATCTACGTAGCGGAGAGGCGCTCTGCCTACCGGCCACTGAGGGGGTCAAGACCTATCCGGTAGCCGTAATCGATGAGGAGGTCTTCATTGAAACTTAAGCCTGCGGATGTCACCTACGATTTGGCAGCGATTCGACAGGATTTCCCGATCTTCGAAACCGGGGTGGCCTACCTCGACTCGGCCAACACCGCCCAACGACCGCATCAGGTTACCGATGCTATGCTCGGCTACTACCGCGGCTACAACGCCAACATCCATCGCGCCGCCTATGCCCTATCGGAGCAAGCTACCGAACAGTACGAAAAGACGCGGATTAAGCTCCAGCAGTACCTGAACGCCACCTCCAGACGGGAGATCCTCTACACCCGAGGGACAACCGAGAGCATCAACCTGGTCGCCTACAGCTGGGGGCGGCAGCACATCCAGGCTGGCGATCTGATCGTCCTGACTATCCTGGAGCACCACTCGAATATCGTTCCCTGGCAGATTCTGGCAGCTGAGCGGGGAGCGCGAATCGAGTATGTGGATATTGACGAGCAGGGTGAGCTGAATTTGGACCACTACCATCAACTGTTGGCCAAATCACCAAAGCTGGTTGCCTTCACTCAAATCTCCAACACCCTGGGCACGATCACGCCCTGGGCGAAGATGTGCGAGGCCGCTCACCAGGCGGGGGCAGTGGTGCTGATCGATGGCGCCCAGGGAGCTCCCCATTTAGGCTTCGACGTCCAACAAGCAGGCTGCGATTTCTACGCCTTCAGTGGGCACAAAATGTGCGGACCCACTGGCATCGGAGCGCTCTGGGGTCGGCGGGAGCTGCTGGAGGCGATGCCCCCCTTCATGGGCGGGGGCGATATGATCCGCAGCGTCACCACTGAAGGGACAACCTACGCCGAACTACCGGAGAAGTTCGAGGCCGGAACTCAACCGATCGCTGAGGTGATTGGTTGGGGAGCGGCGATCGATTATCTCCAGGGGGTAGGGCTAGAGGCGATTCACCATCACGAGGTGGAGCTGACTGAATACGCCATCGAAGCGCTGAGCGAGCTACCCGGGCTGCGCATCTTCGGGCCACCAGCCAACCGCCGCGCTGGAGTCATCTCCTTCGACGTAGACGGCATTCATCCGCACGATGTGGCGACCATCCTCGACCGAGCAGGGGTCGCCGTGCGCTCCGGCCACAACTGCACCCAGCCGCTAATGAACCGGCTCGGCGTTCCAGCCACCCTCCGCGCCTCCTTTTATCTCTACACTGAACGCACCGAGATCGACCGGCTAGTGGCCGGGCTGCGTGAGGCGCAAAGGGTCTTCCGCCAATGAATGACGATCAGTTCTACCGCGAGTTCATTCTCGATCACTACCGCAACCCCCACAATTTCGGCCGCATCGAGGCCCCGGATATTAGCCACGAGGAGCACAACCCGCTCTGCGGCGACATCATCGGTATGGACTTCCGCATTCGCGACGAGATCATCGAGGAGGTAAAGTTCCACGGCCGGGGTTGTGCCATCTCCCAGGCTTCGGCCTCGATGATGACCGATCGATTGGAGGGTAAATCACTTCAAGAAGCTCGTAACATCTCCAAACAGGAAGTGCTCGAGGAGTTGGGGATTGATATCTCACCAGCTCGACTCAAGTGCGCGCTACTTCCTTTGAAGGTGTTGAAGGTTGGAGCTTGGGGGCTAGCCAATATGGAGCAGATAGATCAAGATGAGTTTGAGTGATGGCTGAGAACACAACTACTTTCCGTGATCTACCAATTGATGAAATCGTCAAGCTGATCGAGAGCGGAGAATACGAGGTGGTCGATGTCCGCGAGGGTTGGGAGCGGGAGCGGGGCTATATTCCCGGCTCTCGCCATGTGGTGCTCAGCTCAATCCTGACCAATCCACGTCAACACCATTTCCAGGAGCGGACCATATTCGCCTGTGAGATCGGCGAGCGTTCAGCGGTGGCAGCGGAGATGGCGGTCGCTCTAGGGGTAAGTGATGTGGTCAACTTCCGGGGCGGCCATAAGGCTTGGCGAGAAGCCGGTAAACCGATGGAGAAGAATTGATGAGCGAGGAAACAACTCCGGCCGCAATCACCGAGGCTGATGTCCTGAAGGCGCTGGAGGAGGTCTATGATCCGGAAATTCCGGTCAACGTTGTCGCCCTGGGATTGATCTACGAGACTGATATCAACCTCCCACTGGTCCATGTGAAGATGACTTTGACCGCGATCGGTTGCCCGATGGCTCCCGAGGTAATGGCCGACGTCAGAGGCCGCCTACTGCTCCTTCCCGGAGTTGAGGAGGTGACTGTGGAGCTGGTCTATGATCCGCCGTGGTCGCCTGAGCGGATGAGTGAGGACGCCCGCTGGGAGTTGGGGTTGGTTTAGAATATCCCCCAAAATATAAGAACTAGCACTTCATTTATAATGTCTAAGGTTTCACTTCGCAAGCTAACTTTAATCTTTAAGGCAGAGTGGTTTCTGGCTACTTTGATTCCCTTCGTCGTTAGTAGGATTTTGGTATGGCTTGGCACCGAGTTTGGTGGTCGACTACTTAATCAGGAACAAGGCCCCGGCTTAGGAACCTCAATAAGCCCCGTCTTGAATTTCTTTTTCCATTGGGATGCTCTCTACTACTTTGATATTATGCGATATGGTTATGGAGCGCTCCCGGTAGGCTGGCCTCCTTCACTTTACAGAGCAGGGTTCTTTCCTTTATATCCCTACCTGGGCAAAATTCTGGGAGGTAGTGATTGGGCATTGCTCGTGCTCTCCAATTTTTTCTTTTATGGATCCTTAGTGCTCTTCTATAAGCTTGCCAAACGTAACTTAGATGAGGAAAGATCATCCCTATCGGTTTGGTTGATAGCGCTTTTCCCGTGGAGCATCTTTTTCAGCTATCCCTATACAGAATCTCTATTTCTATTTTTAACATTAGCCAGCTTCATCTTCATGGAGAAGGGAAATTGGTTTCTTGCGGCTCTGTTTAGTGGGGCAACTGCCATGACCAGATTTGGGGGAATTATTCTTTCCTTACCCTTACTCTCTCAATTCTGGCAAAAGCCTAGGCGACTCATAATATTAGTCGCAGCTGTTTCTCCCGTGATTGGCTTAGTTTTGGTCGGTCTAATTGAAATGCACCAGATGGGTGATCCGATTGGGTTCTATCATGCTGAAGTCGCCTGAGTGGGTCACCCTCGACATTTCCTGTATCCCATAGGTTCCGTCGCTAAAGCCATACTTGAGGGTGATCCTTTCCGCCCCGAGGCTTATGGATTTCCCATGTTATTGCTCTTTACAATCGCAACGGTATGGGTTTTGCGCCGTATGCCCATAGCATATGGGATGTTTGCAGTTGGGAGCATCTTACTTGATGTCGCCACCGGCTTCCGGCTTCAATATCTAGTCTCCCAGCCAAGGTATTTAATAGTTATTTTTCCTTGCTTCTTTGCCTTCGCCACCTTCCTTGCAGGTCACAGGAGCCTACAATTGGCTTGGTTCTCAGTGTCAGTATCATTGCTGATAGTTTTTTCTGCTCTTTATGGTTCTTGGAGGTTGGTCGGTTAAAGGTGGCGTTGGCGCCTCCCCGGAGTCGAATTTGAAATCCCTCCCAACTCCATGGGGGAAGTTGGGGGGAAGGATAAGAATAGGTTCTGTCGGAACCAGAGCCTTTATTCCTCACTCACCAAGCGCCGCAACTACGACTTCAAATCACCGAGACCCGCCCTCCATCTCGAAGCGGAAGAGCTCACCTCGGGGAGGGATTTCAAGCTGTTCGCGAATTTATGAATCAGGACACCAGCTAACTAGCGCACTGTGCCCGCAGCTTCTCCAGTCGCTCTCGCTTGGCCGCCAAGGCTCGCTCCAAGGCTTTGAGCAGCTGGGCATCGTTCATCGGAACCACCCGCAGGCGGGCTTCTAGCTGCTGAACCTCATTTTCGGCGTGGGTCAGTTCTAAGTTAATCGCTTTCGGATATGTATTTGTCACCCCTCTATTCTGACCAACTCGAGCAATTTTTTCAACTTTTGAGGCAACTAATCCACATTTATCGCGTGGCGAAGCTTATCGAAGAACCCCTTGCTCGTTCGCTCCGGCTTACCGGTCAAGCCACCCACCTTGCGCAAAAGTTCTCGCTGCTCTTCATTCAGATGCTTGGGAACGATCACCTTGACCTGCACATACTGATCGCCACGACGGCTACCTCTTAGATGCGGCATGCCTCGTCCGGGGAGCCTAAATTGTTGGCCACTCTGAGTTCCCGGAGGAATGGTAACCAACAGCTCTCCCTCCAGCAGCGGCACCTCCACCGTATCCCCTAATGCAGCCTGCACCATATTGATCGTCAGCTCGTAGTAAAGGTCCTGATCCTGTCGCTTGAGAAAGGGGTGAGGCTGCACCCGAATTACCACGTAGAGATCCCCTGGCGGACCGCCGCGATAGCCGGCCTCTCCCTCGCCCGAGAGACGAAATTGGCTGCCTGTATCCACCCCGGCAGGAACCGGAATTTGGAGCGGGGTTCGGCGCTCTACCCGACCATGCCCATGACACTGCAAACAGGGCGAACGGAGAATCCCGCCCGCTCCGGCACAAGTCGAACAGGGAACGATATTGACCACCGTGCCGAAGATCGACTGTCCCTGCTGGCGGAGTTGACCGCTCCCCCGGCAAGTCGGGCAGGTATCCATAGCACTACCCGGGCTTGCTCCACTGCCGGTACAGATTTCACAGCCGACCATCCGCGGGACCTCGATCTCCTTTTCGACACCGCGATAAGCTTCCTCGAAGGTCAGCGACAAATCGTAGCGGAGATCGGCTCCTCCCACCGGGCGACTTCGATCCTCACCCGTTGCCGCCCCGGCAAAGAAGCTGTCAAAGATATCTCCGAAGTTAATCCCTGCCCCGGCAAAGGGATCACTTCCGCCACTTCGTCCATTCGCCGCATGCCCGAAGAAATCGTACTGACGACGCTTCTGATCATCGGAGAGCACATCGTAAGCCTCGCTGGCCTCTTTAAAGAGCGTGGAGGCCGTAGCATTACCCGGGTTACGATCGGGATGGTGCTGCATCGCCAACTTCCGAAAAGCCCGCTTCAGCTCCTCCGCGCTGCTCTCCCGGCTGACCCCCAAAACCTCGTAATAATCTCGTTTACCGGCCATTTACTCCTAAACTTCCTGAGCTGCTGCATTGTCTGAGGAGGCCACCTTCTCCGTCCCATTCGGCTTCCGAGAGACTCGCACCATCGCTGGACGTAGAATGCGCTCGTGCATCTGATAACCTCGGCGGACCTCGGCCAACACCGTATCCTCTTCCACCGCTTCCGACACCTCAGTAGCAATCGCCTCGTGTAGCTGAGGATCGAAATGTTCTCCCTGCACCTCGATCGGCTTGACTCCAACCGTGGCCAAGGCCTCACGCAGCTTATCTACCGTCATCCGCACCCCCTTCAGCCAGCCGTCCTCCGCCTCTTCGGGGGCATGCTCCAGGACCCGCTCAAAGTCATCGACCACCGGCAGCAAGAGGGAGGCCAATTCAACTCCGGCATAACGCAGAAGATCGTTCCGCTCCTGGCGAGAGCGTTTCTTGAAGTTGTCAAAATCCGCCGCCAGCCGAAGATAACGAGTGTTGAGCTCAGTCAACTCATCGTTCAATTTGGCAAGCTGCTGCTCGGCTGATAGCTCCTCCGGCTCGCTGGTCGGCTGCTCGCCACCCGATGCCGGCTTCGCGGCCTCCTTCTCCGACACCTCTCTCTTCATATCTTTGTCACTCATCTCCAACTCTCATTCTCTACCTAAAATTACTCCTCTATCAAACCTCTGACTTATCAAAGGGGCTGGGCTTGCCTCGCCCGATTGATTAAGTCCTCATCGTTAAGTATCCGCCATTACCCGGCTGGCGTGATAAGCCACCGCCCGTAATCGACCCACCACCTGTCCGTAATCCATTCGGGTCGGACCGATTACCCCCAGAACTCCGCGCAGCCGACGGGAGGGACCATAGGTGGTGAGCACCACTCCACAGGGGCGAAGCTGCTCGGTCTGATGCTCCGAGCCAATAACGATCTGGAGGTCGGTATTCGCCGTCAAATCCTGGATTACCGAGGCCAAAACCCGGGTCTCCTCCAAAATCTCCAACACCCCCTGAATCTTCTCTACCGCGGCAAACTCTGGTTCACGAATCAGATTACGCACTCCATCATGAACTACCAGACTGCCCACTCCCTGTTCGAACTCCTCCAGGGCAGCCGCTATACGCTCGATCAATTCCCGTTCAACTCCACCCGGGTACTGCTTGATCCGATCAGCCACTGCCTCCCGTTTTAAACCACCGAGCTCCTGGTTAATTCGGTTGGCCAGCCGAGTTAGATTCGATTGATCAATCGGAGTGCTCACCGCTACCACCTGCTGACGGAGCAGATTACCATCCACCAGCAGGATTAACAGCACTTCACAGGGCTCCAGCGAAATCAGCTCAACGTGTTTAACTTTCGCCCTCGGCCCGTGCGGATCAGTCACTATCGCCGCCGCCCTAGTGACTGAGGCAAGGGTGCTCGCTACCCGATCTACCCAGCTCATGGGAGTCAATGAATCGACGCGTAGCTGATCGCTGATGTGGGCCCCGACCGGCGTGGGTACCGGATCCAGCTCCATCAGAAAATCGACGAAGTAACGATAGCCGAGATCGGTGGGAATGCGCCCCGCGGAGGGGTGAGGCTGCTCCAGATAGCCCAGATCAGCCAGCTCGGCGAGTTCATTGCGGATGGTAGCCGAACTCAGATCAAGGAGATGGCGCCGGGCCAACACCTGAGAGCCGACCGGCAACGCGGTTACCGTGAACTCTCTGACTACCGCCTTAAGAATACTCTGTTTACGTAATTCCATCTCAATTTTGCAATTTGATACGTGACACTCACCGGCGGCGAGTATCGAACTCATTTTAAGGGTTACTGGCCAATGGCCGCTGCACGGGGTTGCCTGCTTCAATTACTTACGTCTATAACTTCCAACCCATGAATTCTGGCCGCTCGAATGAGGTCTCGGTCAGCCGTAACGAACGTGTCCGCAGCAACCCGCATCGCAGAGGTCAGGGGCATCGCATCATATCCTCGCAAGGCATAGAATTCAGCAACGTCTCCGGCCGCCTTAATGAGAATCGCACCGTAGTCGATTTCATCCACATCTTCCCAGGAAATCTCCAGCTGATGCAAAGTCATCGAAACAGTTTCCGATGGAACACGCCCAGCTCGCATTGCGGCTGCTAGCGCTGCCCGCGCTTCTACATAAAGAAGGCTGCTGCTAGTAATCTCATCCGCATTCTCCCATGCCTGACCCACCGTAGATGAACCAGGCTCGGTTAAAAAAAGCTTGAGAAAAGCCGAGGTGTCAAAGTAATGCGTCAACGATTCTGAAGCATGAAGGCGACCACCGTCTTATCTTCCAACTCAACCGGTTGGGGACGCGTGCGTGCTTTTTTGGGACGCTTGGCCCTTTTTAGTTCACCAGTCGCGACCAACTCATCCCAACTGGCAGGCGGATTCCGCAGCAACTCTTCCATCTGCTGAATTTGTTTCTCATTCATGCCTAGATTGTACTCAGCAACAGGCTGTTTGATTACCCTGGTTGTTAAGAGGATTAGCGATCAGGCAGTCACAAAACGGCCAGCGCAATTTGGTTGTGGAGATCCAGCCCGCGACGGGTGGGAGACACCCAGCCGCCGCTTCGAGTTATCAAACCCCTTGCCGCCAGCTGAGCTAACTCCGCTTCAAATCCGGCCGGTGGCCGAAGCCCACGGACACATCTCAGACCGAGCATGATCCGTTCTGCCGCGGCCAATCGTGCGGCCAACTCTTCGCCTCCCTCCCAAACCTCGGGAGTCTGGGCTATATATTCCCGAATTGGCCTTAGGTTCCACCACCGCTGGCCCAGCTCGCCCTGGCGGAGGTAGCTGTGGGCGCCTGCACCGGCGCCGTAGACCGATCGGCAGGCCCAGTAGGCCTGATTGTGGCGAGAGCGCTTTCCAGGGAGAGCCCAACTCGAAACTTCGTAGCGACAGTAACCCGAACGGGCCAAAATCTGGTTCGCCGCCTCCAGCAGCTCCCACTGCTCATCTTCGCTGCGCTGTCGCAGACGCCCCTCCTGCAGGCGCCGGTAAAGGAGGGTCCCCGCCTCGAAGCTCAGGCAATAGCAAGAGAGATGTTCCGGCTTCAGCTGAACCGCTCGGCTAACGCTCTCCTGCCAAGCAATCAACGATTGGCCAGGCACTCCATAAATCAGATCGAGGGAGATGTTCTCAAAACCCACCGATCGCGCCTCCCGATAAGCCAGCTCGGCCTGGACGCCATCTGACTTCCGCTCCAAAACCGCCAGGGTTGGCAAATCGAAACTTTGGACCCCCAGGCTGAGCCGATTAACCCCACCCTCCCGCCAAGCGGTCAGGCGCTCAACGTCGGTACTCGCCGGGTTGGCTTCTAGCGTTACCTCGACGCCCTCCTCCAACTCGAAACCAAGCTTCAGCTCGCGCAGCAGGTGGGAGATCAGAGAAGGAGGAATCAAGCTCGGAGTTCCCCCGCCCAGGTAGACAGTTTTGAGCCCGGCAAAGGGAAGGCGCTGCCTCGCCTGCTCCAGCTCCCGGAGCAGCGCCTTCACATAACTCGGCTGGAGTGAATCCATCCCGGCATAAGCGTTGAAGTCACAGTAGCCGCATTTATGGCGACAGAAGGGAATGTGCAGGTAGAGATGCCGAATCGGCTGCACCGCTTGGTCGAGAATAGGGGGGTGATCCGCTTGCTCTCGCTCCATCACCGCCATCATCATCACTCCCCTTCAACCACAGATTCACATCGCCTGAGCTTAAGTCTCGCTCTGATCTCAGGCTTCATGTTAGTCGAGGTGATCGCCAGCACCCTCACCCACTCCCTCGCTCTCTTCGCCGACGCCGCCCATATGCTGACCGATGCCGGGGCCCTTCTCCTCTCCCTGATCGCCATGCGCCTGGCCGCCCGGCCCCCCCGGGGAGGACTCACCTACGGGCTGAAGCGAGCCGAGATCCTCTCCGCCCTGGTCAATGGGCTCGGCCTCTGGGGCCTGGCCGGGCTGATTATCTGGTCCGCTGCCGATCGACTGCTTGCTCCACCAATGGTCAACGCCTTCGGCATGTTGGGGGTGACGGTGGCCGGAATTGGAATCAACCTGCTGGCCACCTGGCAGCTGGCTAGAGCCGATCAGCTTAACCTTAATCTGCGCGCCAGCTATCAACACCTTATCACCGACCTTTACGCCTTCATCGGTACCACGGCGGCCGCCGTTGTAATCCTACTCACCGGCTGGCAACGCGCCGATCCCCTGATCTCCATCCTGGTCGCACTACTCATGATCGCCGGCGGGTGGGGAGTAATCTGGCAGGCCATTCGCACCCTTCTGGAGGCAGCCCCAACCGGAATGAATCCGGCCGATGTGGTGCAGATGCTCCTCGATCATCCCCAGGTGGTCAACGTCCATGAATTTCACCTCTGGGAGATCACCTCTTCACTGCCCGCCCTCTCTGCCCACGTACTGGTCGCTCCCGATCAGGATTGCCATGCGATTCGGCGAGATCTAGAGAAGTTGCTTGCCACTCGCCTGGCGATCACTCACACCACTCTCCAGGTCGACCACCTCGCCCAACCTCGGCCGCTCCAGCTTACTGGTCGGTCGGGATAGGTGAGCATCGAAATAACTGATACCAAGTTGATGAAGCTGTTCGAGCGGTTCCTCCCCCGGGTTATCGAGAATGAAGAGCAGCTCAATGCTACTCAGAGAGTGATTGACGAGCTAGTAGAAAAGCCAGAGCCGTTGCGAATCGCTCCAGGCCACGTCTCTCCTGTGATCATGCCATTGCCTTGCAACTAGTGCAACCGTCTGATCGTCTCGGCGATTGCATTGCCGAGACCCCCGACGTGCACAAAACCTGATGAACCATGCTCGACCCTTTCTACATGTTTCAGGACCCCCGAATCTAGCGACTGACCGAGATATGCCGCTACAAAATCGGATCTGATCCCTCACTCGCACATACAGCTTACAGCAATACGCTAGGCCATAATCAACCCCCGGATAACGGAAGTCAACCTCCATTACCGCCTGGTATTATTGGAAATTAACTTCCAATGTCCCTCTCTGAACTACGCATCAAGAATTTCAACCCGTGGTGGATAGATCCTATAAACTGGAAAAATCAGGATCCTAACCTGCAGGCGTTGATGCAACACGCAATTCGCCTACCTTCTCCCTGGCTCAAGCAGATCCCGCCACAACCAGGAATACACATCCTCCGCGGACCTCGGCAGGTGGGAAAGACCACCGATTTAAAGCTGCTCATTCAGCATTACTTGGACTCTGGCTGGCCCTCGCGTAGCCCTATTTATCTGGCCTGCGACCTTCTCGGCGGAAGACACTTTAGTGAACTCTATGAGACCGTCGAACTGGCCAAGCAGCTAAGCCGGTATTCTGGCCAACAGCTGCTCCTCCTTGATGAAGTGACGGTGATAGAGGGTTGGGATGAGGCAGTCAAAGCGCTCTGGGATTACGGATTAATCAGAGCCGATTTGGTCGTCTGTACCGGGTCTTCAACTATCGACCTGAGGCAAAAAGCAGCCGAAAGATGGCCTGGTCGGCGCGGCAAGGGCCGGGATCACCTTCTCCTCCCTCAGACCTTCGCTTCTTTTGCCCAAGCCATGACCCCGACCGTGCCTCCCTCTCCTGGGCTGACCGTCAGCCAACTACTCGAGCCGGAGGGACGTGATCTTCTGCATGATATCCGCCTCCATCTGCCCAACTTACAAGAAGGATTTCGCCTCTACCTCAAATTCGGCGGCTTGCCCTCGGCCGTAGCCGAAGCCAAATCCGGCCTGATTGAGCCGAGTTCAGAGACTGTTCAGATCTTCTCTGATTCCCTTATCAAAGAGATTCAACGCAAAGGGGTCAGCGAAACCGCCATGCAAGCACTGCTGGAGCGGATCGCCCATTCGCTAAGCTCAAAGATCAGCTGGACAACTATTGCTCAAGAGCTGGACATTCCCTTAGGAAACCGTTCGAAGCCTTTCCCCTCACACCATACGGTTCGCAACTACGTCGAATTTTTGGCCGCCGGCTATTTCGCGCTCATCCTTTATTTCTGGCGCTCCGGCTCAGGTGGAAATGACCTCTCCCGAGATAAAAAGATCTACTTTGGTGATCCGCTCCTGCTTCGGGTGGCCGCCGAATACTGCCCTGCATTGGCCGTAGAAGAGGCTGCTCTGGTCGAAAATGCCTTGGCCTTAGCCCTCTTTCGTCGCTACGAAGCGGAGCGCAATCAACTGACGGGATTCGCCAACCCCACGCAATTACATGTCTGGGGAACCCACAGCGGGAGCGAAGTTGATTTCGTCGCCGGCCCACGCAATTCGCTCGAACTAATTGAATGCAAATACCGAGAAAAGATTAATAAGAACACGCTTATGGCAATGCAGAGGACCCTCCCCAACCGGCCGATGATCATAGCCACCAAAAATCACTTTGAACTCGGGGAAAACTGGGCTTTGTTGCCGGCTCCCCTACTAGCCTGGGCGCTGGGATGAGCAGAGTTGAATCCCTCAAAGCGCCCCAAAATGAGCCAAATAGTTGGATGCTGCCACTGCCGCGGTAGTGCCGTCGCCAACAGCAGTGGCGATTTGTTTGGTCAGCTGGGCACGGACATCACCCACCGCCCACAGCCCCTCGATTGAGGTCTGCATGTCACGATTGGTGATCAGATAGCCGGTGGTGTCATGCTCGGCGTGGGCCTTGAGCAGGCCGGAGTTGGGCAGGAAACCGACAAAGATAAATACCCCACCTGCCGCCAGCTCGCGCTCCACCCCTTCCTGCCGGTAGCGGAGGTGGGTAACGCTGTCGCCTCCGACAATCTCGGTCACCTCAGCATTGAAGATGAACTCTACCTTGGGGTTGGTCCGAGCCCGCTCCTGTAGGATCGGCTGCGCTCGGAATTCATCTCTACGATGTACCACGGTTACCTTACTGGCGTATCGAGTAAGGAAATCACCCTCCTCCAACGCCGCATCCCCGCCGCCGACCACGACCAACTCCTCTCCCTTGAAGAATGCACCATCGCAAACCGCACAGTAGGAGACTCCACGACCGGCTAGCGCTTCCTCTCCCGGCACCCCCAGCCGTCGGGGTAGGCCACCGGCGGCCAGAATTAGAGCCGGAGCGCGAAGCTCGGCCCCGCTGGCCAGCGCCACTACCTTGCTCCCGTCCTCCTCCACCCGGATCTCGGATACGGCCTCGAATTCGCGAATGTCTAACCCAAAGTGGCGAGCATGCTGGCCCATCTTCTCGGCCAACTCGCCCCCCAGGATGGAGGCAAAGCCGGGATAGTCCTCGATCAGCTCGGTGTTGAGCAGCTGGCCACCCACCGGACCCTGCTCAATCAACACCGTCCGCAGCTGCATCCGGGCGGCGTAAAGCCCGGCCGCCAAACCGGCCGGTCCGCCACCGACGATCAGCAAATCGATTTTATCTTTATTTTTATCGGGCGAGGCAAGCCTAGCCCCTACATTATCCATATCTGAACTGCACTCCAT
>JBOHUW010000005.1:0-15868 GCA_050734895.1 Candidatus Dormibacteraceae bacterium
TCGGAAAGGTGTGTAGCGGTCGGATGGCGAGCCCGCTCGAGGCGTAGTCGGAGAGACGGCTCTTGCACATCAGGCGGGGGAAGCCGTTGACCTCGGCCGAGCAGGAGCCGCACTTCGCCGCCTTGCAGTTCCAGCGCACCGCCAAGTCGCCGTCCAGATGCTGTTGCACCCAGAGCACGGCATCCAGAACCACCATTCCCTCTTGAATCGGAATCTGATAACTGCGAAACTCGCCGCCGGATTTATCCCCTCGCCAAATCCTAACCTCACGTTCACCGGTAGCCGCCACCGGCTGGGAGTGGAGGGGGAGAGCTGAGGGGTTTTGATCGGGCGAGAGATCGCTCGCCTCTACATTGGCTTCCATATCAGTCCTCCCGTTGATAATCCTGTGAGTATTTGGTTTCGATGATCTCCTGATATTCGGCCGGTATCGGCTCCTTGGGGATAGAGTTGAGGACCATCGCTCTGGCTTGCTGTTGAACCACGAAGTTGACCTTGCCCAGCTTCTCGCTCGGCTCGGGGTAGTCGCGCCGGCTGTGCGCGCCACGACTTTCTCGGCGCTCGATGGCGCAGAGGAAGAGGGCCCGAGCGTTGCTGACCATCGACTGAACATCTAGCGCGGCATGCCAGCCGGGGTTGAAGGCTCTCCCGCCAGCGCTGCTGGTGCCAACGAGGGCCGCCCGTTCCTCCAGTTCAGCCACTTTCTCCAGGCCGGTCCGTAAATCCGCTTCCTCACGGATGATCGGGGCATATCGAGTCAAGACATCCTGGAGTTCGGCGTGCAGGGTGTAGGGATTCTCCCCCTCTACCCGAGTGAGCGGGGCGAGGGTGTATTGAACTGCCTCGTCTATCTGGGCAGCAGAGGGGATGGCTGGGGAGTGTTCGGTGGCATAGGTGGCGGCTCCATCTCCGGCGCGTTTGCCAAAAACCAGAAGGTCGGAGAGGGAGTTGCCACCTAGACGATTGGCTCCGTGCAAGCCGCAAGCTACCTCGCCGGCAGCGTAAAGTCCTTCCAGGTTGGTCGCCCCACCCTCCGGGGCGACGCGGACCCCACTCATCGCGTAGTGGATGGTCGGGGCCACCTCCATCGGCTCCTTGGTGATGTCGATGTCGGCCAGCTTGTGGAACTGTTCGTACATCGAGGGCAGCCGCTTCAATATGTAATCAGCCGGCTGGTGCGAGATGTCGAGGAAGGCCCCGCCATGAGGGGATCCCCGTCCTTCAATAACTTCCTGGTTGATCGAGCGGGCGACCACGTCGCGGGTCGAGAGCTCCATTCGCTCCGGATCGTACTTGGCCATGAAGCGCTCGCCTTCCGAATTCTTCAGCACTCCACCCTCGCCGCGCACCCCCTCGGTGACCAAAATGCCCCGAACTCCCGGCGGCCAGACCATGCCGGTGGGGTGAAACTGAACCATTTCGCTGTCCTGTAAAATCGCCCCGGCCTGGTAGGCGATCGCGCTGCCGTCGCCGGTCGATTCCCAAGAGTTGGAGGTAACCCGATAAATCTTGCCCAATCCTCCGCTGGCTAGCAGCACCGCTTTGGCCCGGTAGACGGTGAGCTGTCCATCCGAGCGACGGTAGGCGAGGGCTCCGGTCACTCGGCCGCCCTGGACCAGCAGGCGAGTGACCGTGCTCTCCATGTGAATGGTTACGTTGGGTTGGTGGACGAGGTGATCCTGCAGGCTGCGGATCAGCTCCAGGCCAGTTCGGTCGCCGATGTGGGCTAGGCGGGGATAGGTGTGACCGCCGAAGGAGCGTTGGTGAATTAGTCCCTTGGCGGTGCGGTCGAAGATCGCGCCCCATCGCTCCAGCTCCAACACTCGCTCTGGGGCCTCTTTGGCGTGAATCTCGGCCATCCGCCAGCTGCCCAGCAGCTTGCCGCCCTTCATGGTGTCGGCGAAGTGGGTTTTCCAGCTGTCCAGCGGGGCGACGTTGGCCAGGGCCGCTGCCATCCCACCCTCGGCCATCACCGTGTGAGCCTTGCCAAGGAGCGACTTGCAGATCACCAGTACACGACAGCCGTGCCCGGCGGCAGCGATTGCCCCTCGCATCCCGGCGCCACCGGCTCCGATCACCAGGACGTCGGTCTCTACCTCTTCGTAGTTGACTTGAGCCATCAGTTCCAACTCCCGATGGGAATCAAACCGTGGGCGAGGAGGCGGATGTAGAGGTCGGTGCCCCAGACGGTGAAGAGGCTGATCCAGGCCCAGGTGGCGTGGTTGACGTTGAGTATGGTGACGCCTTTCCACAGTTTGAATCGAATTTTGAGGCAGCTCATGCAATCCTTTCCACCTCCCACTAGGTGGCGAAGGGCGTGGCAGCCGAAGGTGTAGCCAGAGAGGCAGATGACGTTGACCAGCATGATTGCACTACCTAGGCCGAAGTGGAAGCTGCCCTGCCAGTAGAAGGCCATCACCACGTCATACCAGAGGATGATCACCTGGGCTACGGTGAGGTACATGGCAAAGCGGTGGAGGTGGCCCAAGCTCCAGAACCTAGTCTCACCGTGGTAAGCGCCTGAGGAGTGCTCGGGATGGGCGCAGGAGCGGGGATGGCCAAAAAACCCTCGAAAGTATGCCTTCCGGTAGTAGTAGCAGGTGAAGCGGAAGGAGAATGGAATCCAGGCAATCCAGAGGGCGGGGGGGAGGATGTGGCCCTCGATCGCCGGGGAGGTGAAGGGGCTCAGGTAAGGCCCGAAGGCGGCGAGCTTGAAATCGCCGAAGGAGACGATGAGCGCGTAGAGCGAGAATAGTCCGAGCCAGAGAACGACGTTGGTCGGATAGAACCAATCTGGGAGTCGGCTGTAGGGATTTTGTCGCCTTCGTTGCTCCGTCTCGCCGACGGCCAGATTCATGATCGCCACTTTCGATTTGGAGTTTAGAGGATTGGAGCGATTGAGTGTTGTTGTATCTTTGGGGTGGAACTTATGCAAGTGGATATCGATGTATTGAAAGAGTTGGATCGGGCTGGCGCGCTCTTTCATGATCGTCACTTCATTTTCACGAGCGGGAGGCATAGTGCTAGTTACCTCAATTTGGATCCGCTCTTTCATAATGTTCCCCTTATTTGGGAGTTCTGCACCCGGTTGATAATGCCCTTCCAAGGGGAGTTTGATACTGTGACGGCTCCCGCTGTTGGTGGAGTTGTTCTTTCAGTTTTGTCTGCGCTGGCGGCTGGCAAGAATGGTGTTCCCATCGCTGCCGTGTGGGCAGAGAAGCGCGGTGAAGGTTTCGTTTTTGATCGAATGGGCTTCGCCGAGCAACTGACCGGAAAGAGGGTTTTAGTGCTCGAGGATTTTTTGACCACCGGTGGGTCAGTGCTCAAGGTTTGTCGGGCGGCCGCGGCGCTGGGAGCAAAACTGGTTGGGGTCAGCGTAATCTGCAATCGCGGGGGGGTAACTGCAGCGCAGTTGGGGGTTCCCCGGTTGGAGGCGCTGGCCGCGATTGATTTCTCCTCGGTCCCTCCCGAGGAGTGTGAACTCTGTCGCGATCGAGTTCCGATTGTCCAAGACATCGGCCACGGAGACAGCTACAAGGCGGAGCATCCCGACTACCCGGGCGGCTACATAAAGCTCGCGGGATAAGATATGCGCTGGAGAAGCCTTTGGTTGCTGGCGATCCCGCTTTCGCTCTCTGGCTGCATGGGCTTCTCGGGCGCGGCGGGAACTCCTCTGAGCACTCCCGTGGCTACGCCCAATGTTCCGAGTGGACCGCCGCAGGCTCCCCAGCAGCTCAGCTTTGCCGGTGACTTACAAGGGACAATGACCAATTTGGTGGCCCATGACCAGCAGCCTCAGAGCGAGTGCTCCGGGCCATCCTCCCGAGGCGGCGGGGTTTGGGCTTCGACCCTCTACGGTCATCTCAATCAGCAGGTGTACGGGGTGGTGTTCCTGATCAAGCCTTACCGTGGGCCGGGGACCTACGACTTCCCCACAGCCCAGGTTGAGGTGTCGGATTCGACTTCTCAGCGAGTTTGGCAGTCGGCCGAGGGAGGTCAGAGCGAGATAACCGTCGATGCGGAACAGCTCTCAGGGACAGTTCGGGCGACACTAACCAGCGCTAGCTCCAACCATCCCTCGCTGCAGCTGAGCGGAAAGTGGAGCTGTTACCCAGCATAGTTGAATTGAAGATGAAGGTTGTTGATGATCGACATTGCTTCGGCTGCGGACCGGAAAATCCCCATGGCCTGAAGCTGTGCTTTGAACGTCGCGAGGAGGAGTCCTGGGCGGAGTTCTCGGTGCCCGAGCGCTTCCAGAGTTGGCAGGGAATTATCCACGGTGGCATGGTCTCCCTGGTGTTGGATGAGGCGATGGGCTGGGCGGCTTGGCATGCGGGGTGCCCTGGAGTGACCGGTAAACTTGAGGTGCGGCTGCGCCAACCGTTGCGGGTAGGAGAAGCAGTACGGGTGCGGGCCCGGCTAATTGCTACCCGTGGCCGGCTGATTTCGGCCAGTGCCTATCTGGAGCGGTTGGCCGATTCGGTCAAAGTTGCGGAAGCTACCGCCAGCTTGATGAGAGTCCCGGTCGAAATCAGCGCGCCGCGAAGTTAGTCAAGATTTGCGAGGGAAACTGTGAGCGTACGCATCGATGGTCCATCCCGGCTTGGCGAGAGCCGGCTTCCTGATGGCCGGCAGCTTGGTTGGGCCGAATGGGGGCCGGAGCATGGTACACCGGTGTTGCTCTGTCCCGGTGCGGCAACTAGCCGGTGGCTCGGCTTCGGCTCAGATGCTGTCGATGCGCTTGGAGTGCGCCTAATCTCCGTGGATCGTCCGGGGTTGGGGGCCTCGATGCCCGTCCCCGGACGGACATTTGCCGATTTCGCTGAGGACATCCGCCACTTCGCTGCCCTGCGTGCACTGGGGAGCCCGGCTATGGTTGGGAACTCTCAGGGTGCGCCATTCGCGCTTGGATGCGCTGCGGAGGGAGTGATCGGGGCTCTGGCTATCGTATCTGGAGCGGACGAGATCGCTGCGCCGGAGTTTACCGCTGCGCTGCCGCCGGAGCTGCGCGAACTGGTCGATAAGGCTTGTTCAGACCCGGTCGCTGCGGAAGAGGTTTTTGCCGGCTTCAGCGCCGATGCGATGTGGGGCATGGTCATGGGTGGAAGTGTGGATTCTGATCTGGTGATATATAGGGATCCGGCTTTTGTGGCCGCCTACCGCCGAGCTTTGGACGAGGCGTTTGTCCAGGGATCGGCGGCCTATGCTCGCGACACCACCCTGGCCATGGGCCGATGGCCTTTCGATCTGGCGAAGATCACGGTACCCGTCGATATCTGGTATGGCGAGCAGGACACCAGTCATTCGCCTGACAACGGAGAGCTGCTCGCTACCCGCATCCCCGGTGCTGTCCGTCAGGTTGTTCCGGGGATTGGTGGCGCGGTGCTATGGACCCACGCCGAGTCGATTCTCCGCTCCCTGCTTGAGAGAAGGCGACTCTCGATCCGATAATCGACAGAATCTCGATTCAGCCGTCAGCCGCTGGTGCCCGCTTTCATAAGCCGCATAACCAGGAGCTGAGGAAGCCGAGTTGCCTTGGCGTACTCTTCCGCGTTCATCGTTTCGCCTTCAGGAATCGGTTCAGGTTCAAGCAAACGGGTAATGACAAAGCCAGTCGACACAACGGCTTCAGTGTAATCCTCCAATGGACGACTGTACTTCGGCACAACCATTCCGTTGCCGAAGTCGGATTGACGTACCCTGCGATCAAAATAATCGCGCAGCATCCAAACTTCCTGGCCCTCGAGAGCATCCCTGGCTGCCTGCGCTCGCAATGGGTGGGAGATCGAGAAGATGCATATACCTTGGTTCTTCAGCAGCCGATGGAACTCTTGGAACACTGACTTCAAATTGCCAACGTTATCCAGTACGTAAGTACAAACAACTAGGTCAAAGGCAGCGTCCGGAAAGGCAAGGTTGCCAATGTCGCCAACCTTGTAGGTGATCTCGAGGTCGATCGGCTTCTCCTGTTCGGCGATCTCGATCATCTTGCTGCTTGCGTCGACACCGGTCACGCTTGCTCCCCTGCTCGCGATCATCTGAGCATAGATTCCCGAACCGCAGCCAGCATCTAGAACACGCTTGCCGGAGAGATCTTCTGGCATTAGGGATAGAACTGCGGGAACGTCTATGCACTCATTGGCGAATCTGCCGGCCACCTTGCGCCTCGAGCGGTGGTAATAGTCTCCGAACTGGTCATATATTGAGCCGATTATCGAAGCGTCATCTTGTTGCATGAGTGCCTTCTTTTTTCTCAGGGTCAAGCTGGTGGCCGAGGTCCAGTGCGGCAGAAACATATGCTATTGATCGGCGGAGGTCAAGAGCATCGGTGTTGGGCTCGCGGACTTGCCCTTCGATGTCGATGCTGATAGAGGGGTCGAAGATCCATAGCGGCGCGACCTTGTCGTGCACGTTCTCGGGTGAGAGTCCTCCGGCAGCTGCATAGTGGAGTTTCGGGAACTCCTGTTTTAGACGACTGATTACCCCAATAGCTTGATCCGGTTGAAATCCGATACCCTGGCCGCCGCTCGGGTCATATAGAACGTGGGTAATGGCGTCCTGCTCTACATATTTTGCCACATATCTCACCAGGTCACCGGTGGTTGTTGCCCGAGCGAGTACGTTGGGGTGAAGTTGCAGAACCATGGTGATGTTCGAAAGCCCGGTCTGATGACGATGGCGGTCCTGATTTCGCCGGAACTCCGCCAGCTCTTGGGGCTGTGGTTGCAGGATCCAATTGATTTGGAAGCCGTCAACCCCATAGCCAAACCGATCGATGCAATCCTGGAGCTGTTCGTCAAGTCGAGTATGCACACGGGTCCGAAAGTGAATCAACCTGAGCGAACCGTGTGAAGGTGCCTGAAAGACTCGTTCGCCTTCGTCAGGAGTAAGAAAGCGTGAAGCAAAGTTTGCTGGATCAGATCCTTTCCCTTTCCATCGCTTGTTCACATCTTCCGACCAGACCAGGTAACCATCCATCAAAATGCGCGGCCCCAGGAGGTGTCGTGTTGCCTCATGGACATGACGAGCTTGGGCGAGGCTGGTGTAGCCAGTAACGCCTACATAAGTGGCATCGAGCATGTCAGATGGCCTCGGAGTGTTGTTCAGCGGAGCTCCTCGACCAGCCCGATGATGATGCCGGCGGGGCCGCGGACGTAGCAGTACCGGTAGATGTCCCCGTACTGCGCCACCTCGCCCACGAGTTCGGCGGCGTGGGCGCGCAGGCGGTCGAGGACGTCGTCGACGACGAACGTGAGGCGAGGGATGCCCGGGGTGTTCATCGGCGCCCTCGGTGCAATGCTGGTGGCCACCGGCGTGTGGAACGTCGACAGCTCGACCCGGCCGTGGCCGTCCGGGGTCCGCACGACGGCGATGTCCGCTCGGACGCCATCCAGCCCGACGAGCTGGTCCACCCATTCACCCTCGACTGCTGCCTCGCCCTCCAGTTCCAGGCCCAGTTCGACGAAGAACGCGATAGCAGCCGCGAGATCCTCGACCACAACGCCGGCGTGATCCATCCGGTAGATCGTCATGCCACGCAGTGTAGGGGACCGAGGATTCTTGCCGTTGATGAACACCGCGCCGGCCCGGAGCAGCGCTCCGAGATGTGGCGCGGTGACCGCGCGCCAGCGGGTTTGCGCTGACTCGATCCGTTTGAACGCCCTCACCAGTCCGATGGCCCGGAAGTTACAGTTGGCGCCATGCGAAAACTCATAGTCCAGCAGTGGGTTACCGTCGACAACATCGCCGCGGAGGAGGACGGCGGGCTCAGCTTCGTGTCAGGGGAGCCCTTTTCCGAGACCACCAACAATGCGTTCAAGGCAAGTGTGATGGGATTCATCGACTCGGTCGACACGATGATTCTCGGCGCGAATACCTACGCTCAGTCCAAGGGCTACTGGCCGTACGCCGACGACCAGGGCGAGTACGGCGTGAAGCTCAACAACCTCACCAAGTTCGTCGCCTCGTCGAAGCTGGATGACGCCCCCTGGGGCGACTTTCCCGCCGCGACCGTGACGCGCGACCCGGCCGCCACCATCCGGGAGCTCAAGGAGCAGAGCGGCAAGGACATCTGGCTGTGGGGAAGCTTGAAACTCATGCACTCCCTGCTGGACGCCGGCGTCGTCGACGAAGTCCAGATGCGGGTCTGCCCGGCGTCACGCGGCAAGGGAACGCGCATTTTCGAGGATTGGCAAGATCTGAAGCTGGTCGAGGCCACCTCGTTCGAAAACGGCGTGGTACTTCTGCGCTACGAGATCAAGAAATAAGCGGAAAGTCTGCACTTTCGAAGAATCGGCCGCCGCCGCGAGCTGTTGGGATTCGTACTTTCGAACTCCACCTGGCAGGGCGGCAAGCTGGCCCTGACCTTCCCTCCGCACTTCGATTTGATCTCAGAGAATGCCCTCCGGACGCGAAGGCGGATCAAGTCGGGCTCGACAAACGGGCCCTCGGAGGCCGATTTTGAAAATTGGTCGGGGGCCGGGGATTCGAACCCCGGGCCTCACGGTCCCGAACCGCAGAGTAAGCCTCTCCGGGCTAATCTTCTCCTCCCTCTTCGGCCCCTCCTGAATACGTTTTCGAAGGTTATCATCCCTGGCTGTCCTCTCCTAATCCACCTTGTAACTGGGAATTTGGTCTCAGAATGGTCTCAGCAGGAGTTCAAGGGCTCTGACAGAGACGCCTGGAATCAACTACCTGGGCCACATATACTTGGCGAGCGGAGAATTTATAAACCATCCCTAACGGAGGAACTGCCAGATAGCGATACTCAGGATTTTCACTCCACGGGTGTCCCCACGAAAAACCACTCTTACACATCCGTTCCAGTTGATCAACTACCGCTTTCGCCTGGATACGTGACCAATCGGCAGCCCGTGTCAAATCATTAAGCGAATCGTGTTCCCAGATCAGGTGCAGCGGTAGCAAAAGAAGAGCTGTTTACTGATCGTACTCGGCCAACGATGGCAGGCCTACAATCTGCCTGGCTTCGTTATGCGGACGTCCGACTTCTCCTCGAGCTAACCTGGCTTCTAGTTTTGCTATTCGATCCCGTGTTTCAGGATCGGCAAACACCCTTTCCGCTTCTTCCTCGCTCGAGTCATGCAGAGAGTTAATAAGCATGTAACTATGATACTCCTTGAGATCGCCCTCGCCCTAGAGGGTCCTCGGAATATGGGTCAGTTACCCGGAAGAACGATCGAGGCCATCTCAACCCATCCTCCTCGGCGGTATGAGGGCGCTCGCTATCAATAGCCGGATCATTATTGGCCGCACTAAGCAGGATTATTCTGAGGGCATTGGCGGGTTGGTCCTACAGGTTTGAGTTCCAGGCGATCTCCCAAAGATGCCCATCGGGATCGGCGAAGTAACCAGAGTAAACACCGAATGGACGCATGTGAGGCGGCGCGGTCAGCCTACCGCCCGCGGCTTCGACTTCGGCTAGCAATCTATCAACTTCGGCCTGGGAATCGGCCGGAATGCCTAGACTGAACTCGGTTGAGCTAGACCGATCGGCCTGTACACTTGCATCCTTTGCGAAGTTGGCCCGCTCATATAGGCCCAGCATCAGACCATGGTCCAAGGTAAAGAATGCGATAGTTCCGTCGGCTCCTGTTACTTGATCATGGAACTCGCGTCCGACGATGCCTTTCGTGGACCAACCTAAACCATCCCGATAGAAGGTCAGGGATCTATCCAGGTCGTCCACTGCAAGGGTGATGAAGTTGATGCTAGCTCTCATTGGTGACCTCCTGCCGGGTGGCATATTCAACTGGTAGAGTAACTATTCAGGTAGGTTACATCAGATAGGAGTATTAGCCAGGATAAGTTTGCTTTTGGAGCAGATTTATGTACGAAATTAAGGCCAGCCAGGAAGAGCTTCTTTCCGAGCAAGAGAAGTTGAGGGCTCGATTAAGCCGAAATTCGAGCAACTCCTCCAAGCCTCCCTCGTCAGATGGCTACGGCAAGCCGAACCGAGAGCAGAGGCGAAGTAGCAATCGCAAGCCAGGTAAACAGAGAGGGGCTCCAGGCTCGCAACTGGCCCAAGTTGAGCTAGCCGATGAGATCGTAACTCATATACCGGAGCAATGCTCTAGATGCAATTGTGATCTGGGCAAGGCAGTGGTGGAGGATACCCAGATTCGTCAGATATTCGATATGCCGCGGCTGAACGTTTGGGTCACCGAGCATCAAGCCCAAAGTCGGCGCTGCGCTAAATGTGGAGAGCTAACCCGGGCCGGATTTCCAGTGGGCGTGGATGCCGCGGCTAAGTACGGTCCGAGGACAAGAGCGCTAGCCAGTTACATGAGCGTGTTCCAGCACTTGCCCTACGATCGAACCAGGCAGATGTTCCGAGATGTTCTGAATATCGAGCTCGCTCTAGGTACGATAGTGAGCTGTGTAGGAGAGGCAGAGGCGGGTCTGGAGAAGTTCGGAGCTATCATTAGCCAGGAGTTGCATAACTCGGAGGTCGTGCATTTCGATGAGACAGGGGCTCGGGTGAAGGGCAAGCTGTGCATTGGGTGTACTCGGCATCCACGGACAAGCTCACCAGCTACCAGGTGCATGCCAAAAGAGGGACTGCGGCGATGGACTCGGCGGGGATTCTAAATGGATTTGAAGGGGTCGCCATCCACGACGGATGGAAGCCCTATAAGAGCTACGAGGTTATTCATGGACTCTGCAACGCTCATCATCTGCGGGAATTGAAGGCGGCCGGTGAGCAGCCAGAACAAATATGGGCGAGAGAGCTGAGCGAATTGCTCCTCGAGACCAAAGCCAGAGTCGAAGCGGCGATTGAGGCTAAGGCGGATAAGTTGCCGCAGTCGGTGCTCCAAGAGATCGTCGAGCGATACCAACTGCTAATTGCCGAGGGCTACATGCTGAATCCAAAATGGCCGGGCAGAAAGCAGTCCACCAAGTATAACTTGCTCCAACGTCTCGATTCCTATCGCCAGGATGTCCTGCGCTTTGCCTTTGATTTTCGAGTCCCCTTCGACAACAATCAGGCTGAACGAGATATCCGAATGGTTAGGCTACAGCAGAAGATCTCCGGTTGCTGGCGAACAATTGAAGGCGCACAGGCTTATCTCTCTGTTCGCTCTTACATCTCTACTGCACGAAAGCAGGGCCTCAATGCTCTACAGGTATTGGAACGTTTATTCCAAGCTGATCCCTGGCTTCCTCTTCCTCAACCTACCTGAGGCTTACACCACCTACCTGAATAGTTAGATGCGCCGGGATAAACCGGCATGGAGTAAGGAATGAAAGAGTCCTACACCGAAGCAATAGCGAGCTACGGGGACCCCGAGCCATGTCCCACAGCCCGCAAGGGTTGTGGGGAAGCGTTGGATAGGGGCACGTGCGGGCTAGGTATTGAGCCGCGAAAACAAGAGTTCGGAGTGCCGATGTTGTTAACTAGGCAGAAGGCAATACTGTGAGCGGCGGTATACGCGAGCCGCGCACAGGCTCCGCGCGGTCGGAGACCCTATGCACGTACGGAAACTCCATGTGCGAGAACCGGGAGAGCCTACAATCATCCACCGCCCGATCAGCGGAAGGGACGTACGGGGAAGGCTGAGGCCGCAAGCCCGTGATGAACGAAAGTGGGCAGTCAGATGCCCCCATAGTACCAACGAAGCCGCCGAATAAGGCCGCCGTGGCGGTCGCGGAGGAGGTGGAGGAAAGGGGGCACCCAAGAGGAACACGGCCGGCAAAACGCGTCCCGTACGCAGAGACGGGGGGTGCGTGTCAAGTGCGCTGGAGCGTGTGCGTCAAGTCGCAAAGAGCGATAGGGAAGCGAGGTTCACCGTGCTCCTGCACCATGTAGATGTCGAACGGCTACGGAAGGCGTATCGGGCACTAAGCCCGAAAGCGGCGCCCGGAGTGGACGGCGTGACATGGGCAACCTACGGCGAGAAGCTGGAGAGCAAACTCCAGGATCTCCATGGCAGGGTGCATAGAGGGGCGTACCGAGCAAAGCCATCCCGAAGGGTCTATATCCCGAAGGCGGACGGACGGCAGAGGCCGCTGGGAATAGCCGCTCTAGAGGACAAGATCGTACAGGGAGCGCTGGTAGAGGTGTTGAACGCCATATAGGAGTGTGACTTTTTCGGATATTCCTACGGGTTCCGGCCAGGGCGAGCAGCGCACGATGCGCTCGATGCGTTGAGCGTGGGACTAACGAGGAAGAGGGTGGGCTGGGTGCTCGATCTGGATATCAGAGACTTCTTCACCAGTCTAGATCACGGCCGGGTGGAGGAGATGCTCGGGCACCGTATAGGGGACAAGCGAGTCCTGCGCCTCATCCAGAAATGGCTGAGAGCGGGAGTCGTAGAAGAAGGGGTCGAGACGGCTAGCGAGCAGGGCTCACCACAGGGGGCGACGATATCGCCGCTGCTGGCGAACGTGTACCTGCACTACGTCCTCGACATATGGGCAAATGCATGGCGTCAAGAGCAAGCGAGAGGTGAGATGATCATCGTTCGTTATGCCGATGATGCCGTTGTGGGGTTCCAACACCGCGCAGAGGCGGAGAGGTTCCTCGTGGCGCTGATCGAGCGATGCAAGGAGTATGGGCTGGAGTTACACCCCGAGAAGACGCGACTTCTGGAGTTCGGGCGGTTTGCCGCCGAGAACCGGAAGCGGCGTGGAGAGGGAAAGCCGGAAACCTTCGACTTTTTGGGTTTTACGCACATTTGCGGTAAGACCCGGAAGACAGGAAGGTTCATGGTGAAGCGACTGCCCGTATCGAGACGGGTGAGGGGCAAACTACAGGACATCAAGGCCAAGCTCGTGAAGATGATGCATACGTCTATCCCTTCGCAGGGACAATGGCTGCGGAGCGTGATCCGAGGCTATTACGGCTATTTTGCCGTACCAGGCACCAGCTATGTCATAACCACATTCCGAACCCAGGTGATCCGGACATGGTTCTGGATACTCCGACGTCGGAGCCAGAAAACGAGGATAAACTGGGAGCGAATGAATCGCTACGTGGACAGCTGGCTGCCTCCTGCCCGCATACAATATCCATATCCCAACCAACGATTCGACGCCAGAACTCAAGGGAGGAGCCCAGTGCGTTAGCAGCGCTCGCTGGGATCTGTGCGGGGGGCCGACCGCAAGGTCGGTCCCTACCGCGATCGATGTAGATTCATTCCGTTAAAAACCGGCTGGAAGGCGTGTCGAACTATCGATCTCGATGATCTAACTGTTGATTTATTACGGCAGCATTTGGCAAGCCAGGAATTTGAGAGACAGAGTTGGGGAGAGGATTACCAGCGAGGCTTGGACCTTGTGTTCTGCAAACCGGATGGTAGCCCCTATGATCCTGACGAGACGACGCGGAAGTTTATGAGGAGGGCGGAGATTTGCCCGATGACGCTTGGGATTCGATTCCATGACATGCGTCATACCCATGCCACGCTGTTGCTGGAAGCCGGAGAGAGCGTGAAATATGTTGCTGAACGTTTGGGTGATCGGGAGGACACGATAATTGAAACCTATGCACATGTGACGCCCAAGATGCGGTCATCGGCGGCGCTGAAGGTTCGAGGATTTTTTGGGGATGGTTCGCTAGGAGTGGATTTGAATGTGGCGATGCCTCGCGTTAAGGCCGAAACCTTGGAAGCTTGTGACCTCCCTGTGACCTCCCTGTGACCTCCCTTGATGAAGAAGGGGCAAATGAAGCCGTCGAAGGCTGTTAGAATTCAGCTCTACCAAGTTCAAGATAGCTGTTCTAGGTACCGATCGGGGGCTGGCGCAGTCCGGTAGCGCGCACGGTTCGGGACCGTGAGGCCCGGGGTTCGAATCCCCGGCCCCCGACCAGTTTTTTGAGTTCAAATTCGGCCTCTAGTCTTCTGCTTTCATTCTTGGATAGGACCGAATGCACACAAAATGCTCACAGATGGTCTAAGGGACCGTCGAAGTGTCCACTAGGCTGGATAACTTGGTTACGGCATTAGAGCGCATTTTGGCAGTCACATGGCTGTAGGTTTCGAGCCCCGTTTGGAGATCGTTCGGGTGATCGACACGCCGGAGGCCACACACATCCGCTACAGCGTCCGTCGTTGAGCCGGTCGGCCAGCGACCTCTTGGTTGTGGTTGGTCGAGATGAGTTGACTGATCGGGAGTGGCGCGGATTGAGCCGCTGTTGCCGGTTCCGGGTTGGCGGCGACGATGGTGCGATCACAGGCAGGTGCTCAACGGGATTCTGTGGAAGTTGCGGACCGACGCGATGGGCCAGGTGGAGTGGGTGATCGGTGTCGACTCCTCGGTAGTATGGGCTCACCAGCCCGCCGCCGGAGCCCGGAAAAGGGGCTGCACGGCTACGCACTCAACAGGATGGCGGACTATGAGGTCAACGCATAGCTTGATCTCAAGCTGACAGCGTATGATCGCGCCGCTACCTCCTGTGGTACCTCTACGCCACAATCTGCCGAGCCATCGCGACGGCATTCTGGATCTCCACCTCATGCGCGTTGCCAAAGTCTGCCAATAGCTTCTTGGCGGAGGCTATAGCTGAGGAACGATTCCCGAGTTGACTTAGCAGCAACGCCTTGTTGATCAATGCAAGAGCCGCCGACGTCCGCATCGAAGAGCTGTCTTCGCCAGCGCACTCTGCCAATGTTCGGTCATACATGTTGAGTGAAACCGCAACTGGGCCAAGATTATGATTCACACCCGCCCTGTAGACCAGCGCTCTCACAAACTGTTCGCGGATCTCACTCGCTGACTCGTTTGCATACTTACCTATTATGGAGTCTAAGAGTGGCAATGCTTCATCGTTGCGCTTCAATTGCATCAGTTGGTTTGCCGCCGCCACCAGCGCATAAGCAGCGCGAGCCCGGACGACAGGACTGCCATCATCACCGAATTTTTCGGCAGCCTTCCGAAGGGTTTCGATTGATTCCGCGACTCTCCCTTGTTGATTCAAGAACATAGCCTTGTTTAGCAGCGCTGTAACAGCACGCTCTCGCACAATAGGATGAGAGTCTCGATGAAAGACGCGGGCCGCCTTGTCGCAAGAATCAAGTGCGGTTAGCATGTCACCCCGCTGGCGAGCAAATTCCGCCCTCAACAGCAAGGCGTCTGCCGCGGACCTTCTAGTGTCCGGGTTCACATCCCTATAGAACATCTGTGCAACTCGATCGCACAGCACGAACGCATCGTCAACACGGCCTTGAATTGCAGACATGGAGATCATTTTTATCAATGCCCACGCGTGCATTTCCCTCACATCAGGGTGATTGACTCCGTCGCACAATAGGATGGCCGTGGCGAGTTCATCCAGAGCCCCTGAGAGATCACCTTGACCAGCTTTGGCCGCCGCGATGTTGACCTTTATCCGCACAGTTATAGTAAGTCTGGCTGGAGTAGTTGGTCCTACGATCCGATCCAGGGCAATGTTGAATCCGATCGTTGCCTCCGCGTAGCGGCTTTCATGCAGCAGATCGACCGTGCGATTCAGGATGGCCATTGATACTAAGTCGCGGACGGATGGTGTCGAGTCATCTCCAAACCGGTTTTCTATCTCTTCATAACATTGAGTCACGAGCCCGCGATCCCCTAATTGGTCCGCGATGACGGACTGATTGAAGAGCGCCTTTACGAGAATTAGTCGGGCTTCGTCAGTATCCGAGGTGGAAAGGCGTGAGCAGACATCTGCTAGGAGTCGCAGCGCGTCATCAAGCCGACCAAACTCTGCCAATGCTAGTGCCTTGTTGGCCATAGCTCCTGCAAATGCCTCTTCATTCCGGTGGGGATCGTTTTCATCCAATTGTGTCAGTAGGGAATTGAATACTTCTAGCGCATCCGCTATCTGGCCCATCGTTAAGAGAGAAACACCTTTCATCACGGTAGCCTTGGC
>JBOHUW010000006.1:0-14878 GCA_050734895.1 Candidatus Dormibacteraceae bacterium
GCGACATCCTGCGCGGTAAGCGGCTGCATCCCCTCATAAACTGGGGTTGCTCGGTCGGCATCGCCTTGGAATCGGACCAGGCTGAATTCGGTTTCTACCAGGCCAGGGTCGATCTCCGTCACCCGAATTGGCTGGCCGAGGAGTTCCAGGCGCAGAGTTTGGTTGAATGCCCTCACCGCATGCTTAGCCGCCGTATAGCCGGCGCCCCCGTCGTAAACCTGGAGTCCGGCGGTCGAGCCGATGGTTACCACGTGACCATGACCACTCGCTCGGAGCTTGGGGAGTAAAGCCTTGGTCATCCGCATGGTCCCCAAGACATTAGTCTGGTACATGCTCAACCACTGATCGTCCGAAGCTTCACCGATGGGGCCCAACCCGAATGCCCCCCCGGCGTTGTTGACTAAAAGGGAGCAGCCCGGTAGTTGAGAGCAGAATGTGGCGACCGAGTCGGAGTCAGTAACGTCGAGTTGGAGCGCACGGCCACCCACCTCCTCGGCGACTGCCTCAAGTCGCTCCAGCCGCCGGGCCCCGAGCACTACCTCGAAGCCCTCCGCAGCAAGAGCTTTTGCCGTGGCCGCACCGATGCCACTACTGGCTCCGGTCACTACGGCAGTTCCTCGATTCATGAGCACTCCTTATCTGGACACCTTGAATATGCGGGGAATGCGGTTAACTCGTTCCTCTCTCTCTCGATCATACGAGGTACCATCAAGCCAGAATGCTACCTCCAGCTCCTAATATTGCTGACCAATCTTCCGAAGCCCCCATGGGGTTGACCACCGAGGAGGTCTTTGCCCGATTAGCTTTGAGCGGACCAAATCAAGTATCTCGGCCGCAGCGTCGGCTCCACCTCTTCCGAGAGCTGCTCTGGCAGCCCTTGGTGCTACTTCTGGTGCTGGTGGGGGCAGTCTACGCCGTCCTGGGCCGTTTCTCTGATGCCACGGTGATCATGATCGTCATCGTGGCGGTCATCGGGGTTGAGGCGGCGATTCGCTGGCGAGCCGGCCAGGCTCTCTCCACCCTCTCCAAACTCTCGGCGGCGCACGCGCTGGTTTGGCGAGATGGTGAGTTGCGGGAGGTGGAGCCTGAAGGATTAGTGCGCGATGATGTGATTCTCCTCTCCGCCGGTTCGCGAGTGCCGGCCGATGCTCAGTTGGTTCAATCCAGCACCTTCCTGGTGGATGAATCGCTGGTCAGTGGTGAGTCGCAACCGGTCGAGCATGGGTTGGGCTTTGGTCTTGACGCTAACCTCCACGCGGGCAGCCATGTGGTCCGCGGCCAAGGGGTGGCGGTAATCACGGCAATCGGGAAAGAGTCGGCCCTGGGGCGAGTCGCGGCGTTGGTCGAGCGTTCGCAGCCCCCGCCCTCTCCGCTCCAGCAGCAGATGGGACGGTTGGCCAAGGCTCTGATCGCGCTTTCCATTGCGTCCAGTTTGGTGGTGGCCTTGATCGGATTTCTCCACGGCCTCCCCGGCCAGGAGATGTTGATTGACGGGTTAACTTTGGCCTTTGCCAGCATTCCCGCCGAACTGCCCGTCCTGGTGGCCGTGGTGCTCGGCTTTGGTTCGCTTTACCTGGCCAAGCGGGGGGCGGTGGTCCGCAATCTGCGGGCGGCCGAGACCCTGGGGGCGATGACCCTGCTCTGTACCGACAAAACCGGTACTCTGACGCGCAACCGGATTGCGCTCACCGAAACCATCACAGCGGCCCGGGTGATGGGGGTGCAGAACGATCCGGGCGATCCGGAGTATGTGCGTAAGGTGGCTCGATTGGCCTGTGACCCACCGGCCGGCGATGATCCCCGCTCGACCGATCCGATTGATCTGGCGATTTGGCGAACTTCCCGCCCGGACTGGCCGGAAGCCAATGTTCGTTTTGCCTTCGATGAGGGTAGAAGGCTGGCTTCTGGACTGTCGGAAATTGGTGGCCAGATGGTATTAGGGGTGAAAGGGGCGGCGGAAGCGGTCCTCATTCGCTCGGTCAGTTGGCGTTCCAGCCAAGGCATCGAAACTTTGGATGAAGAGCAGAAGAGTCAGGCCCTGGCGATGGCTCGGGAGTTGGCGGCGAGTGGGGGGCGAGTCCTGGCCGTGGCCTCAAGAGGCATCAGTGGACCGCTGGAGGGGGGGCCGACCTGGCTGGAGCAGGAGTTGGTCTTGGAGGGTTTTCTGGTTTGTAGCGATGCCCTGCGAGCGGAGGTGCCGGGTGCAGTGCGAGAACTCTTCCAGGGTGGGGTGACGGTTTGCATGGTAACTGGAGATCAACAGGCGACCGCCGAGTACATCGGCCGAGCCGCCGGGCTCTCCGGACCGGTTTTCATCGCTGCTCAGACCAAGCGGTGGGATGATAGCGATCTCGCGGCGCGGGCTGCTCTAGGTTCGATTTTCGCCCGCTCCCGGCCGGAAGATAAGCTGCGTGTGGTGCAGGCCGCCACCGGGGCGGGAGAGGTGGTGGGAGTAACCGGAGATGGAGTTAACGATGCCCCGGCTCTGGAGGCGGCGGCGATCGGGGTGGCGATGGGGGATAGTGGAAGTGATGTTGCCCGAGAGGCGGCTGATCTGATCCTCGCCGGAGATAGCTTTGAGACCCTGACCATGGCGGTTAACGAAGGCCGTCGGCTTTATGACAACGTGCGCAAGGCGGTTCGCTACTATCTCTCGGTCAAGCTGGCCCTGATTTTGGTTTCCCTGGCGGTGGCGATCGGCGGCTATGCCCTGCCCTTCGCGCCGATCCAGATCTTGAGCATCGAACTCTTTCTGGACATTGGGGCCTCGCTGGGATTTGTCAATCAGCCCTCGGAAGCCGATGATCTCCAACGGCGACCACGCACTCTCTATCACGGGGCGGTTGGCCGGTCTCTCTTCCTTGGCGTGATAGCCGGAGGATTAACTCTGGCCGTGGTCTCCGGGGTGCTTTACGTGCTCTCCATTCCGACGTTGGGGGTGAATGGGGCTCGCACTCTGGCTCTCGCTTCCTGGCTGGCTGGGCAGGCATCGTTGGGAGTGGTGATGGGCTTTGAACGGCGAGCGGTTACCCTGGCTCGTCTAGTGGAGAATCGGGTGCTCCTGATCTGGGTGGTGGCAGCGATCATCGGCAGCGTGGCAGTGTTGGTGGTGCCTCCACTGCAGGGGCTGCTCAACTCGGGTCCGGTGACTCAGGATTGGGCAATACTTGGGCTGGCGGCGAGCCTGATCGCACCGTGGTGGTTGGAGGTAGTCAAGTGGATTCGCCGTTCCAGCCGGCAGCGAGCAAGGTTCGAATCTTAGCCGACTGACTGGTCTACTTTACCAATTGGGGTAGAGATGAAGGCAAAACCAAGGCGGACCAGTCAATGCTGCCGTGGCTTAGTTCACTGACGCTGGCGAGAAGCCCAAGCCGATTTTGCTTTACCGTGGGATCCTCAGCCATCACCAAAACCTGATCGAAGAAGTTGTTGATCGGCTCGATCAGGGGCGCAATAGCAGAGGTAAAGTCGGTAAGGGTCGATGCTGGGCGCACTCTCTTCTGCGCCTCGCTGAGCGCAATTTGAAGGCTAAGTTCGGCCGGCTCTTGCAATGCGGAGCCTTGATATTCGGGCTTGGTCTCCGTGGGCACGATACGCCGGACGCGCTGCATCGCCTGAGCAACCGAATGAAAGAGCGGGGCATTGACCATTTGGGCCAGTTCGGTTGCGGCCTGCATCGCCCGAGTCGGGGTGTCGGCCAGTGGCCGGATGGCTCGAACGATGTCGGTCGGATGTCCGGTGTCGAGTAGGTGCTGTTCAAAGCGACGCATAATGAAGCGGTAGGCCGCATCGTGAGCCTCCTCATTGGCGGCAACCGGTTGATGTGCGGCAGCCAGCGCCAAAGCCTGGTGGAGACCGATTGAGGCCAACCGGGATTCGGCGAGTAGGATGGAGGTAACTCCAAGGGCGGCACGACGGAGCCCAAATGGATCGGAACTCCCGGTCGGAGCGGCATTGATGGCGAAGAGTCCGGTTAATAAATCGAAGCGGTCGGCCAAGGCAAGGATCGCTCCGGGAAGGGTGCTCGGCAGCCTATCCCCAGCCTGACGAGGGAGTTCCATTTCGTAGAGTGCCTGTGCCACCGATTCGGATTCATGGGCATGTATGGCGTATTCTCGGGCCATAATGCCAGCCAGGCTGGTGAGCTCAACTACCATGTTGGAGCCGAGATCGAATTTTGCCAGCTGACCGGCCCGGGTTAAGGTCCTGGTCTCCTCATTGGTGAGGGGAAGGGGGGTAGCGAGCTGGTTAGCGATGGCTTCTATCCGCTGGGCGCGGTCGGCGATCGAACCCAACCGCGATTCAAAGGTCAGTTTGATCAGCCCTTGCTTCATCAGTTCTGGTGGAGTTTTGAGATCGGCCTGCCAGAAGAATCGGGCATCTTCATAGCGGGCACGGAGCACAGCTTCATTCCCGCTGCGGACTAAATCGTGGTCACAGCTCCCGTTGGCCACCGCCAAGAAGTGGGGGAGCAGCTGCCCAGAGTGGTCACGAAGCGGAAGATATCGTTGATGTTTCTTCATCACCGTGGTCAGGATCTCCCCGGGCAGCTCCAGATATCGCTGATCGAAATGACCGAGGATGGGAGTTGGCTGTTCAACCAGATTCACGATCTCGTCAATAACTCCGGCTTCTCCAGAGAGGTCCACCTTGCCGTTGACGCTGGCAGCGAGCTCGTCGGCCAGGCGCAGGATTTCCTGCCTCCGTTCCGCAGGGTCGGCTATGATGCCGTGTCCGCGAAGGAAACCTAAGTAGTCGGCGGCGGTTGTCACCTCGACCACTGGCACCGCTGCGAAGCGATGTACATGGGTAGTACGCCCCGAGGTGAGGGTGGATACCGTAAAAGGCACCACTTGCTCACCGAGTAAGGCGAGTAGCCAGCGGATAGGACGGGTAAAGGAGAGGCCGGGCGCTCCCCATCGCATGTTCTTCTCGGAGCGCAGTTCGGTGACGATCTCGGGAAGAATGCCGGACAGAACCTGGGCTGCCGGACGGCCGGTGATCCGCTGAACGAGTCCGACGTAAATAGCATCGTCAATCTGGATCTGTTGTAGCTTCTCGACTTCGATGCCCTTAGAGCGGGCAAATCCGATCGCCGCCTTGGTCGGTGCCCCACTCTGATCGAAGGCGGCGGTTAGCCGTGGCCCACGTTCGGTTCGATCGTAATCAAGCTCGGCTGGGGCGACATCCGCTATGCAGGCTACGATCCGGCGAGGCGAGGCGAAGACCTCGATCAAGCCATGCTTCAGACGGGAGGCAGCCAGCTTTTCAGTTAGTGAGGCACGTATCACATCGACGATGCGGGTGACTTCAGCCGGAGGCATCTCCTCGACCCCAATCTCGAAGACCAAAGGGCTGGGAGACTCAATTTGGGGCCAGCTCTGAAGAGTGGGCGGAGGGGTTGGCTCTGTCGTAGTAACGCCGAGTGGATGACCGATTTCCTGGCGCCGTTCCAGCCACAATTTGGCTGCCTGTTGGGCGAGGCCACGCATTCGGGCGAAGGCGCGGGCTCGTTCGGTGGTCGAGATCGCGCCTCGGGAATCGAGAATATTAAATGTGTGTGAGCACTTCAGTACGTAGGAGTGAGCAGGGATGGGGAGCCGGAGTTCGATCAGCCGCTCGGCTTCCTGGGCGTAAATCTGGAACAGCTTCTGGTTGGCCTCGATATCGGCGTCGTCGAGATAGTAGCGGCTCAGCTCATACTCGGCCTGTCCGAATACTTCGCCGTAGGAAATTCCTGGCGCGTAGGTAATCTCCTTGAAGTGCCGGACACCTTGAAGGGCCATGATTATCCGTTCCATTCCGTAAGTAAGTTCGACCGATACCTGGTCAAGGCTTACCCCTCCGGCCTGCTGAAAGTAGGTGAACTGAGTGATCTCCAAACCGTCCAACCACACCTCCCAGCCCAACCCCCAGGCGCCCAGGGCGGGAGAGGTCCAGTTATCTTCGACAAAGCGGACGTCATGACTAGCGATATCGATGCCCAGGGCCTGAAGGCTACCCAGATACAGCTCTTGGGGATTTCCAGGATCGGGTTTGAGGATCACCTGGAACTGAGTGTGAGTCTGCAGCCGGTTGGGATTCTCGCCGTACCGAGAATCGTCTGGACGCACGCTGGGCTCGACATAAGCCACTCGCCAAGGCTCGGGACCGAGCACGCGCAGCGCGGTGGCCGGATTATAGGTGCCGGCTCCGACCTCGGTGTTCATCGGCTGGGTCACCATGCAGCCGCGCGATGTCCAGTACTCGGTCAGCCGAAGCAGGGCATCTTGCATGGTTAGCATATCGGTATCGTAAAGCTTCTTGGGGGTAGGGTCGGTTCCAGAGCCCATAACGCTGTTCAGTCGGAGTCAGCCTTGCTTGACGTGGCTGGCGCGGGCGGTGGGCCCTGGGTGGCGTGAGTCTGCTCATAGTGGCGTAGGTTCCTCGACAGTATGGTGGCCACGACAAGCGTAACCAGCATCCCACCGCCCCCTGCGATCATGAACGTGATCGGGGCGCTGGTGGCGTCCAGCAACAGACCGCCACACACATATGACAGCGCGGCGGCCCCCCCGATCCCGCCGTAGAGGTTGCCGAAGACTCGGCCCAGCATTCCCGAGGGCACCAGCTGGTCTCAGGTCTTATGCCCTAGACTGTGAGCTCGCGAGCAATCATTACGGAGGATGCCGTGGCCAATCAGATCGATCCTGCCTTCCTAGCTTTGCCTTTACGGGAGTTTGCTGACGCCGCCCTTGGGCGCGCTCGGGAACTTGGGGCTGAACATGCTGATTTCCGTTTGGAGCGTATCCGCACCAGCCAGCTCCAGCTTCACGATGGCCGGCTCGAGGGAGCCCAAGATTCCGACGACACTGGATTTGCGGTTCGCGTCGTCCTCGATGGGACCTGGGGGTTTGCGGCGGGCGTGGAGCTGACCACGACGAGCGCTGCCCGGGTCGCCGAGCTGGCTGATGAGGAGATCTATCCGGAAGCGAGCTGGATCTCCGCCTATGATGTGAATCCCTTCCATGTTGCCGATGCCGACAAGGTTGCGGTCTTCGCGGATTGGAGCTCACGGTTGCTGGCGGCATCGGTCGTGAGCCACGTTGATGTGTCCCTGCAAACCGTCCAGGAGAACAAATTCTACGCCGACCTGGCCGGCACCTCGACCACCCAGCAGCGGGTCCGCATCCACCCCGAATTGACGGCGACTTCGGTCGATGCCGTCAGCGGCGAGTTCGAGACCATGCGCACGCTGGCCGCACCGGTGGGTAGAGGTTGAGAATACGTGGTTGGAGATGTGTACGACTGGGATCGGGAGTTGGCCGAGCTACCTGAGCTCCTGGCCGCCAAGCGGAGGGCCCCATCCGTGGCGGCAGGCGGCTATGACCTGGTGATCGACCCCTCCAACCTCTGGCTGACGATCCATGAATCGATCGGGCATGCCACCGAATTGGATCGCGTGCTTGGCTACGAGGCCGCCTACGCTGGCACCTCCTTCGCCACTTTCGATCAGCTGGGCAAACTCAAGTACGGGTCAGAGGTGATGAACGTGACCGGCGACCGTGTGGCAGCTAATGGCCTGGCCAGCATTGGCTACGACGACGAGGGAGTGGCCGCGCAGTCGTGGGATTTGGTCCAAAACGGGGTCCTGGTCGCCTATCAGCTGGATCGCCGGATGGCCCGGTTCAAGGGTCTCGGTCGCTCCAACGGCTGTGCCTTCGCCGACTCTCCTGGCCATGTTCAGATCCAGCGCATGCCCAACGTCTCGCTGCGGCCGGCGGTCGAGGATCGCTCCACCGCCGATTTGATCGCCGGCGTTGACAACGGCATCTACATCATCGGCAACAAGAGTTGGTCAATCGATATGCAGCGTTACAACTTTCAGTTCACCGGGCAGCGGTTCTTCCGGATTAAGGGCGGTCGGCTGGAAGGCCAGCTGCGCGATGTCGCCTACCAGGCCACGACCACCGACTTTTGGGGGTCGATGGAGGCGGTCGGGGGCCAGCGCACCTACGTGCTAGGTGGCTCCTTCAACTGCGGTAAAGGTCAACCCGGCCAGATTGCGCCGGTCAGCCATGGGTGCCCATCCGCTCTGTTCAGAGGGATTCGCATTCTCAATACAGCGCAGGAGGGCGGCCGATGACCCCTCAGGAGACGGTGGAGCGGGCGCTGGCACTATCCCGAGCCGACGACTGCATCGTGATCGTCGAGGAATCGAGCAATGCCAATCTGCGCTGGGCCAACAACACTCTGACTACCAATGGACTTACTCACTCTCGCCAGGTCACGGTGATTGCCACCGTAGACAGCGGGAGCGGGGCCGCTGCCGGGGTGATCTCCCGCAGCGGGGTCGATGGTGATGCTTTAGAAGCGTTGGTATGCGAAGCCGAGACGACGGCGCGGGCGGCGAGTTCGGCTGAGGACGCGAGACCTTTAGTCAGGGAGAACGGGTCTTCTAGTGATTGGGAGGCTCCCCCAGCCGAGACCTCGATGGCGGTCTTCTCTTCATTTGCCCCCGCGCTTGGCGAGGCCTTCGGGAGTGCCTCCTCCGCCGGCAACGCATATTTCGGATTCGCCGAGCATAACCTCACCTCCACCTACCTGGGTAGCTCCACTGGCCTCCGCCGTCGCTATGATCAACCGACCGGCAGGCTGGAGCTCAATGCTAAGTCGGCCGATTACGGCCGATCGGCTTGGAGCGGGATCGCCACCCGAGATTTCAAGGACGTGGATATTCCTAAGCTGGACGCTGAACTTGCCGAACGGCTCTCCTGGGCAGAGCGGCGGGTGGAGCTACCGGCCGGACGTTACGAAACTCTACTCCCGCCAAGCGCGGTGGCCGACCTCATGATCTCTCTCTATCAATCAGCCACGGCCCGAGCTGCTCACGAGGGGCGGAGTGTATTCAGCTGCCCGGGCGGGGGCACTCGAGTTGGCGACCGGCTGAGTTCGATGTCGGTGACCCTGAGCAGCGATCCCGCGGCGCCTGAACTCGAATGCGCTCCCTTCGTGATCGCCCAGGCATCGAGCGAGGAGAGCTCGGTCTTCGACAATGGCCTACCCCTGGCGGAGACGCGATGGATCGATGGCGGGGTGCTCAGGGCGCTGATGCAGACCAGACACTCGGCAGAGCTGACCGGGCTGCCGGTGACCCCGGGAACTGATAACCTGGTCCTCTCCGGGCCCGAGGGGGGACGCTTGCTTTCGGAGATGGTGGCTACCACCAAGCGTGGGCTGCTCCTGACTTGCCTCTGGTACATCAGGGAGGTGGATCCCCAGACGCTGCTACTGACCGGACTCACCCGGGATGGCGTGTATCTGGTCGAGGATGGCGAGGTGACGGGTGTGGTTAACAACTTCCGCTTCAACGAGAGCCCGGTGGATATGCTGGCTCGGATCACGGAGATCGGATCCACTGTTCGCACATTGCCGAGGGAGCAGAGCGACTACTTCCCGCGCGCGGCAATGCCCACGCTGCGGGTGGAGGAGTTCAACATGTCATCGGTCAGCCAGGCGCTGTGAGTGCGGCGTTGCGGGAGACCTTCAATGAGGTGGCTGAGCTCTATGATCGGGCACGGCCGGACTATCCAGAAGCAGTTTTTGACGGGATTACCGAGCTAACAGGTTTATGTGCAGGATCTCGCGTGCTGGAGATCGGGGGCGGTACTGGTCAAGCCACAGCTTCTATTGCCGAGTGTGGCTGTGCTGTCACGGCAGTTGAGCTTGGCGCATCGATGGCGGAGATCGTTCGTCGGAATCTGGCCCGTTTTCCGAAAGTAACGGTGATCAATTCGTCTTTTGAGGAGTGGGTTCTTCCAGAAGAACCCTTCGATCTCGTCGTTGCAGCGACAGCATTCCACTGGATCGACCCGACAATGCGATTGCCCAAGGTGGCAGCGGCACTAGGCCAAGGCGGTTGCTTTGCCCTCATAGATACCGTACATATAAATGAGGAGCTTGAGGATTCGCCGTATTTTGCTGCCCCAATTTTGCGCCGATTCGAGCGCGCCATAACCTACAGCAAGGCCGACTATATTGATCTTCTGCGTACTTATTCCGGATCGCGCCATCTGCCGGAACAGCTCCGAGAAGGCTTATTTGATTGAATCGGGAGGCTCATCGATAGCAGTTACGGCGGTCAGATCACCAAGACGTACCTGATCGAGTTGAGGATTGCAGGCAACGCAGAAAGCGTTAGTTGATCTGCTTCTCTCTGTCATGCTCTTGGTATGCAGATTTCTTCGTGCCACGCGGCGTCGAACATTGTCCCCGAGCCGAAGAGGAGGCGCATGTCTTACTGATCGAGCCCAAAGGCACGGTGAATACAGGCGACACAGGTGGAGAACTCACCTCCGAGGAATTTGAGATCTAGAGAGTCCTCGGGAGGAGATTGAGGCGTAGCCGTAGGCGCTTGCCTTCAACCTGGGCATCCTCTTGTGATGTGTGTCGGCATAGAGACGGTCCGCGGGACGACACCGGTGAACGACGAGGGGTAGGTCAGATGCGATACTGTTCCGCATGGAGATCATCCGATACCATCGCATCCTCTCATGGCTGGCATCTTCCTGAGCGGCTGTGCGAACCTCAACTCGGAGATACCAGGGGGGCTGCTGCCGAACACGGCTGACCACCAGCAGAGGTCGTCGCGGCTGCCGGCACCTGGCCAGGGCCACACGCTGGTTTTCGAGATCACCGGGGCTGCCACAATTTCGTCGCTGACATATATAGTCAATGGGGAGACGCAGGCCCGAGAGAGCTCCACCGCGCCGCCCTGGACACGGTCCGGTCAAGCTGCTGCCACGCAAGGGCCCTGACACCTGGTCGCTCGACCTGGTACGAGAATCCGGCTCGATCGATGTCCAGGCTCTCGTGGACGGAAAGGCCATTATCGAGGGAACCGCTTCAGACTCCGGAGGGTCCAGCACCGCATTAGGGTCGGCGTCGGGGTCTGTGTCCGTGAATGGCAACGACTGTCACTTCGATGGGACGATTGGGGGCTAATCGGACCTGTTTTATCTTAAATCCCTGAAAACCAGTTAAATCTGCATGTCAGTAGCAACTTGAATTATACTGCCTTCAGCAGAGTTCAAACTCTTGGTTCTATGAACATTGTTTTTGTGGAGGTAGGTAAACAGTGTAGGTATAGATACGTTGTGGTTTTATCCAGAGCCTTATCCTTATTCTTATAGATTGATCATGTGATCAGCCTAATTGTAGTGCCACTTGGAACTGCGGCGAGGGGTCTTGGGTGTCCCCAACTTGTTCAAGCGGCTCGCAATGCTCTTTGGTAGTCGCGCAACTGCCTCGCGTTTATTCGGCTAAATTTAGTCACGGAAATTCAAGAAGAAAAGCCGTCAGATCAAAAATGTATCAGGAGCTATAGAAATTGAAGAAGTTTTTACTTGCAATTATGTTTGGCGTGGTTCTGTCTCTAGCTGCTTTTCCGGTAGCTGCCTTTGCGGAAGATCCTGGGCCTGGGAACGATAACGATAATGTGTACCTCTATGGTAATCCAGATACGGTAAATCCCGGCATTTGGAATAGTTGTCTTGCCCTAGCGACACAAAAAGCTGATGATACTCATCGTACTGCATGGTGCGTATGTCCCCAGTCGGATCACTGTGTGGTGACCCAGTAGAGTCAAAGGGTTGTGAATTGACCGGTGATGGAGTGGTGGCGACCCGCAGGCCGCCACGCTTCCGTCCTTCCTCTAGCAATTGACCAGGAGATAGGACCTCTTGGGTTTGGGTGAGAATAGAAATTGACCGAAATTCACGTCTTCATGGTCCCGCCCGCAGGGTGAGGATCGGAAGAACTTGCGAGGTCATAGTGATGGTGATGGTACGTTTCCAGACCCACTATAGCATTGCTAAATTAGTCGGCACTTTGACGCCTACTCTGCCGTCGCGGGTGCTGGGCCTTGCCTAGATGTAGTTCTGGTCTGTCCCCTAATCTGTGGAGTCAGACCAAACTGCGAGAAGAGCTGATCCAACGAGACAAAGAGATTCTCAACCGTCTAGCGGAGTGAGATATCTGAGTTTGGCCGAAGCGTTGGTTGTTGCCGAGAGCGTGACCGGACTAGATGTTGTGATCTTGTCGACAGCGGCCAGGCTTGGACTTTTGGAGTCAGCGTTGCATGCTTCCCAAGCGCAATCCTGTTCGACTAAGATCGAGGCAGTACGAGGTTTATTCATTGCGTTGTTCTTATGAACTTCTCTTGAAGTGATCCTAAGAACTACAGTCCGCTTACCGTGGTCCCCGATAAATTGTCAGGCGTTGCTTGAAAGATCATGATTAAACTTCAACTTTGATCTAATCGATTTGCAATGGCGTTGCTATAACGTTCCGTGGCGCCGGCGCTGTATCCCAGGAAGAGAACGGGGTCGGTAAGTTCGAGTTCCATGAGCACAGGCTTACCGTCAAATCCAGTAGCGATATCCACCCTCGCGTAGAGCAGGTCTTTACCGCTCGGAACTGCATCGAGGGCTGCCATGGCCAAAGCAAGTTCATCCGGTGTTGGGGTGTAGGGTTGCGGAGACGGATGTGCATCTCGCTTTGCGTCTGGCGGGTCACCGGGTTTCAACACCGCCTGTTTACGAATCGCATGATCGAAGGAATTGTTGAAGAATACTAACGCCTTCTCGCCATCGGCGTCAACATTGGGTAAGTAAGGCTGAACCATCACTGCAAAGCCTTTGCCATGCAACAATTCCACATGGGCTGTCGCTGCGTCGATGTCCATGACGGTGTATCGGGCAGTATTCATCGAGCCTCCGGAGATCACTGGCTTCACGACGAACTCCGAATCCGGGAAAGACGGCTTTTCTCCTATCTCCACATACCTCGTCGGCGTGATCGTCACTCTCGAGGATCCAAGTTGTCTCAGATAGTGTTTATCCATATTCCATAAAACCACGTCGGTAGGGTTGAGAATTGTCGTCTGTGATTTGATTGCCGATAACCAGGCAGAGAAATCTTCGAGATGCCAATACCAATCCCATGGCGACCTAAGAATGACTAGGGAGTATGAAGGCCAATCGGCATCTTCGTACCAAGCCACTGTCTCGACCTGTAAGTTCTGTTGACAAAGAGCTTCAATGAGCTCTGGCGTCTCCTCGTCTGGCCACCGTTCTGCAATACGCGGTGCGGTTACCAAGGCAATAGTGTCTGACATTGCTAGATACTTCCTTTCAATTAATTAATAAAATCCTCTCTTCAGGTAAGTCAAGCTCTTTGGCAAACTCCACAGAAGTCATCTTTTCATCAGTCTTGCAGATGACGTCATTGATGTCTCGAATACTTAATGCAATTTGGCCTTTATCGTCCAAAAGATCATAACTCATGAGCGAATGGCCTCTGCCTGGTAGACCAGACTTGATATGTTGAAGGAATTCTTCTCCGGTTGCTGACTGAAGCTTTCCATTTAGGGTTACGCTATTCCCATCGACCGATCGACGAATATCCGGTCTCTGCTGGCTGCAAGCAAAATGCTCGACTAGATACGAAGCAACCTCACGGCTCGCCGAAATTTTCAGCAGAAATGCTCCGGAACCCGAACGTGCCAAATAACAAATTCGATTTTCCCCAAGTTCGGTTTGCCCTCGAAAAAGCGCTAAAGTAGATTCATATTTACCTTAGATAGACAAAAAAGCTCCTTAACCCTGTTCGGGGGAACAGTCATCGCAGTCATCGCCTTCATTGGAATAGAGGATGGCTTGCCTGTTCTAGTCCGATCGATTGTAGGAGGTGCAAGGAGGGTTGAGCAGCTGAAATACGGGCTGCTGTTATCCCTCTGCTTTATCGGCTTAACCTGGCTGCTTTGTCGGCTGTTGGACCGTCGAAGCTGGCAAGAGTCGACCCTAAAATTATCAAGAAGTAGCTTGCTAAAGCTGCTAGTAGGCTTGGCTATCGCTGGGATTCTGTATATTGCAGTAAACGGAGCCGAAATTGCGCTTAACTGGGGTAAACCAGCTGTCCCCTTCCTGTCTCTCAATGAAGTAGTCGATATCTTGCTGCTGCTCATCGGCATAATGGTCGTGGAAGGCTTCCCCGAAGAGTTGCTTTTCCGGGGCTATGTATTCCAGAATCTGAACCGTAATCTTCCCGGTTGGGCTACTTATTTAATCACCGTACTGATCTTCTGGACATTACATTTTATAACTGCAGTACGCCATCTGGATGGCTTTTTCCGGCCCGAGACAGTCGCATTTCTGGCCGCCGTACTCGCTTTCTCATTATTGCTCACTGCCCTTCGAATGCGAAGTGGCTCAATTTGGATGGGAGTCGGTTTACATACTGGTTTGGACTGGTCTTTAAATATGAATGGCCTGTTGGTAGTACCTAAATCCACATTAAACGTGAATTCTTTCACCATCGACCAATTTGTTCTGTTTACGATTGGACTGCTGGTAATCACCGGATTTGTTCTGGGGATCCGGGGCGGAAGCGATACGCCAGGTTCGGGTCTTGGTCCAGGCATCTCCTCCGCTGTGATCAGTGGTTGAGATAGGCCGCCCGTAGCCCGGCCATGATGACCCGAAGGCCCTCTTCGAACGCGGCATCGGTGTTGGTGTCGAAGCGCTGCGGCAAGGTCATAGCGGTCAAGGGAAATCGTTGCGGGTCAACGCGTTCGGCCAGTTTTTCCGGTCGGTAGGGGTGATCCTCGGCCAGTCGCGCCTGCTCCTCGAGGGTGAACCCGACCGTGTAGTGGAACAGCACCGGAAGGCCCGCCAGGGCGTCCCGCAGATCGAATCCGGCGTCCTGCAGGGTGCGCAGGGTCAGCTCGACCGTTCGAGCCAACTCGGTGTTGGCGACGTGGGTACCAGCGAAAACGCGCGCGCCATCCCGGTACTCAAGCATAACCCGACGCATCTGGCGGGCCCGCTCACTGCACCAG
>JBOHUW010000007.1:0-14502 GCA_050734895.1 Candidatus Dormibacteraceae bacterium
GAGCAGATCAAGCCTTATTTAGAGCTTGGTTTCCGGCATTTGGTTTTCCATGCCCCGGGAGATGATCAGGCACGATTTCTGGAGCTCTACGGTCGCCAGATTCTGCCTCGCTTGAGAGCAATCGGATAATATGGGGCCCGTGCTTGCCTCGCTCGATAGAATTTCGACATTTAAAAAGCCAAGCGTTTAGGCGCTTGCAGCCGACCAAAAGGCCGAAATCTATTGTTAACCAAAGCGTTGTTTTGTTGTAAGCTAATTGAGGATGAGCTTCGGGGGGGGGTAGCAGCCCCGACGGTTGAAGGAGGGACGTATGTCCGTCTGGTGGCGAATAAGAAGAATATTAAATATGTTGCCCGGGGGGCCTTTTGGTCGCTTCGGGCGGCCGGGGGCCATTCTGCTGAGAAATGTCTCGGCGGGATACGAAGAGGGTCCGGTACTCAGCGCCTTCGATCTGGAGGTGCAGCCGGGAGAATTTCTTTATCTGATTGGGCCTTCCGGTTCCGGCAAGTCAACCCTGCTCCAGCTGCTCTATGGGACGATGCGTCCCCGGCGTGGTTCGGTGGTGGTGGATGGAATTCCCGTGCATGAGCTGCACAGCTGGCAGACGGCCAGGATTCGGCGCCGAGTGGGATGTGTTTTCCAGGCCTATGAGCTGCTGGCTCACCTGACGGCACTAGAAAATGTGGTGCTGCCGCTCCGTTTGGCCCATCCTCGCCTGAAGGATCCTCTCTCCTACGCCCTGGATGCCTTGGAGCTGGTCGGACTGCAGAATAAGGTAACGGCCTTCCCCAACCACCTCTCGGGTGGGGAGCAGCAGCGGGTGGCGGTGGCTCGCGCGATTGCTCATCAGCCTCACGTGTTGTTGGCCGATGAGCCGACGGGCAACTTGGACAGCGAAACCAGCGCCGAGATTATGGAGATCTTCCGGCTGCTCAATAAGCTGGGTAGTACCGTGGTGATGGCGACTCATGACGATGTCATCCAGTCCCGTTATCCCGCCCGTACGATTCGGCTCGGTCAGCCGGTGCTGCCGAGCTTTGCTCCACCAACTCTGGGCCCGGGCGAATTGAACCGGCTGCCGGTTCTGCCGCCAGTTCGTGACCTGGCTTTGGATCCCCCAAGCATGGTGACATCAGAGCTGGTCGCTTCACCTTTGGCGGAGTTACCGCTACGAGCCACCTCCCTTCACCCCCGGGCCGGGAACTCCTGGAGGAATTGAGTTGAAATCTCCAGTATTTAGCTTAGGTTGGGTCCCCCGCTATACGGCCAGCGTGATCAGTTACTGCTGGCGGTGTTGGCGCTACCGAGCCACGGTTTGGGTGGCGACGGCGCTGGCGGTGGGTGGGGTATTGGCGATCGCCAGCAACACAGAACTCTTTTTGGTTCTGGCTGACCACAGCCTGACGAATCAGTTAAGATCAGCATCTGAATTTCAGGTTTTCCTATCGGATGGAGCCAAAACGGAGCAAGTGGATAAACTGCAAAATAGCATTGCCGGTGTTAATGGAGTTCGTTCGGTGGAGTATCGAAGCAAGGCGGAGGCCTTGCGGCGAGCTCGCCAAGATCCAAATCTCAACCAGTTGGCCGGGCAGTCTCTGGCCAACCCCTTTCCTGCCAGTTTGGTAGTAGATTTGAGTGATCCCGCCGCGGCCTCGACCGTGGCCACCTTGGCCAAGCAAGATGCGGTCGCCGATCACAACGTTCCGGCCTCCTACACCCCCGATCAGGCCCAGCGTTTGGGGGCCTTCCTCTCCCTGGCCCAGGCGGTGGCGGCGGGGATCGCGATTACCGGTCTGGTGATTGCCAGCTTCGTTGCCCTGGTCCTGCTGCGCAGTGGGATTCGGGCTCGGCGCGCCGAATTGCGGATTCTTACTCTGGTCGGTACCCCCCGCTCGGTGATCCGCCTACCCCTCTTAGTCGAGGCGGTTTCGTTGGCCTTGGTCGGGACTCTGGTGTCGGTTTTGGTCTTAACCTATGTCGGTGGCCAGATCGTCCCTTCGGTTAATAATTATCTTCCTTTTCTAGAGTTGGGAAGTTCGGCTCAGGTGGTCGAATTGATCAGTCTGTTCACTCTGGCCAGTAGTACGCTGGCGCTCGGCGCCAGCAGCTTGTTGGTGAGGTTGCCTCGATGAAAACGCTGCGGATACTTATTTTTGCCATTATGACCACGGTCATGGTCTTTCCGGTTGCCCCGCAGACGGCCAGTGCGGCCGCCGCTTCCCCGAGCCCGGTAGCCTCGGTCCAGGATGCCCAGGCTAAGCTGGCCGATCTCAACAACCAGGTAGAGCAGGGACAGGGCAAGCTCGATGAGCTCGATCGCCAGCTGACTAGCGCTCGAAAACAGGAAGAGGCGGTCAACGGGCAGGTTTCCGAGTTGGCTCGTTTGCAATATGAGCAGCCGATGATGAGCATCAGCATGGTGATGGGGGCGCTTACCCTGGACCAGCTTTTGGGCGATATCGCTCAATCGCGCCTGGTTGCGCATAAGCAGTCAGACCTACTGGGTGAAGCCCGCAGCCTAGCCGATCAGGATCAGAAGACCCGGGATCAGCAATCCAAGCAGTTGGATGGCATCAAATCGGCCCGCGACCAGGCGGCACAGATGATTCAACAATTTGTTGGGTATTCACCGTTGGTAGATCAGGCTCGGGCTACGGCGGGTTTCGACCCTCCCGGAGGTGGTCATTTCAGAAACACCTTCGCTTATGGCTATTGCACTGCCTATGTAGCCAGCCGGCGTAATATCACGTTCTCTGGCAACGCGGTTGAATGGTGGGCCAATGCCCGCCTCGCCGGTTATGCCGAGGGATTAAAACCGCAGCCGGGAGCAGTGGGAGTTTACGATAACCTGCCCTATGGTCACGTGGTTTATATTGAGTCGGTCAATCCAGATGGTTCCTATGTAGTCTCGGAGATGAACTACAAGGCTTGGGATGTGGTTGACACCCGGACAGTTAAGGCCAACGATCCCACTTTGATGGGCTTTATATACTGACGGAAGACGAATCGCGCTCTCGTTTTGCTGCTGCTCGCGTAGCGAGGCTGGCAACTGCCGACTCCCTCGGACGACCTCACGTAGTTCCAGTTACCTTCGACGCTCAGGACAATTCGATTGTTATCGCGATCGATCACAAACCGAAGCGCACACTCAACCTCAGGCGCTTGCGTAACATCCGAGGCAATCCGCAGGTCTCCCTGCTCGTCGATCATTACGAGGAGGAGTGGAGGGCACTATGGTGGGTCCGAGCCGATGGCATAGCCCGGGTGTTAGAAGCGGGGGCGGAGTGGCAGCGAGGATTAGACCGATTGCGGTGCAAGTATCCTAAATATCAGGAAGTTCCCCCCACCGGTCCGGCTATTCTGATCGACGTTTTCAAATGGTCGGGTTGGAGTTATCGCGAAGCGATAACTTTCGCGAGAGATGGGGCGAATTGAGGCAGTAGCGCCACGGTCGCCCTCTCCAATCACCGGCGTAGTCAACCCCGATGCGGGGAGTCTGGTGAATCTCCACCGGGGAATAGCCGTCATCAACCAGGTAGAGGTGAGGCGGCTGGATCGGTCGTCCATTGAGTGCCAGATCGATCCCCAGGGCGCGGCAGAGCAGACCGGGACCGGCACAGCGGCCGACTCCCGGGCCGGGCTCCAGGGCGCGAATCAGGACCGCCTGGGGCACGCCTTCGGGTTGGCAGACGAAGTTGAGGCAGTGGTAAATGCCGTAGATCAGATAGACGTAGATATGAGCTGGTGGACCGAACATCACTCGGGTACGGGGGGTGAGCCCGCGGGCTGAGTGGGCGGCAAGGTCTTCCGGTCCGCAGTAGGCCTCGGTCTCGACCACCCTGCCCCACTGTTGGCGGCTTCCATCCCCTCGGATCAGCAGCTTACCCAGCAGTTCGGGAGCCACCTCCAGGGGCGAGCGGTCGAAGAATTTTTCGTCCAGCTGTTCTCCGCTCAAGCCCTCCTTAGCTCCCTCCACTGCTCTAATGTAGGGGCCAGGCTTGCCTCGCCCGATAAAATTAGTCCCATCCTTAATTTTCATACGCGAATGGTAGACCATGCCGGCCCATCGCCATTAATAAATTAATTCGAGGAGATAGAACCGATGGCTATAGCAACCAAGTTGAGCCAGATCGAAGAGCTTCTGGGTGAGGAGACTCGCTCGCTGCTTGATCACCGCTGTCAGACGGTAGACAAATCCGAACTGCACCTTCCCGGGCCAGATTTTGTCAATCGGATCTGGTCGATCAGCGATCGCAATCCGCGGGTGTTGCGCAGCCTTCAGGCGCTCTTTGATACCGGCCGGCTGCGCGATACAGGCTATCTCTCTATCCTCCCGGTAGATCAGGGAATCGAACACTCTGCCGGGGCCAGCTTTGCCGCCAACCCGCGCTACTTCGATGGCGAAAAGATCGTTGAATTGGCGGTTGAGGGCGGCTGCAACGCAGTGGCCTCAACCTTTGGCGTACTTGGTTCGGTGGCTCGGAAATATGCCCACCGTATCCCCTTCATTGTCAAGATCAATCACAACGAGCTCCTCACCTACCCCAACCATCACGACCAAATTCTCTTCGGTACGGTGAAGGAGGCGTATGAGATGGGGGCGGTGGCGATTGGGGCCACCGTTTATTTCGGTTCGGCGGAGTCGGATCGCCAAATTGTGGAGATAGCTCAGGCTTTCCATGAGGCCCACTCGCTGGGGCTGGCAACCATCCTCTGGTGCTACACCCGCAACTCGGCCTTTGAGCAAAACGGCACCGATTATCATCTTTCGGCCGATCTAACCGGACAGGCCAACCATCTTGGGGTGACGATTGAGGCCGACATCATTAAGCAGAAGCAGCCGGAGAATAACGGCGGTTACCGGGCGGTGAAGTTTGGTAAAACCTCGAATTTGGTTTACGAGAAGCTGACCACCGATCATCCAATTGACCTGAGCCGCTATCAGGTGGTGAACTGCTATATGGGTCGCGCCGGGCTGATTAACTCGGGAGGAGCATCGTCCGGAGCAAGCGATCTTCGCGAGGCGGTGCGTTCGGCAGTCATCAACAAGCGGGCCGGGGGGATGGGCCTGATCTCCGGGCGAAAGGCCTTTCAGCGTCCGGTGACCGATGGGGTGGAGCTACTCAACGCCATCCAGGATGTTTATCTGAATCAAGAGATAACTGTGGCCTAATTGTAGTGCCCTCAGGTTCTGAGGCTGCGAGAGGAGCGCAAGCTGGGCCCGCATCGGCCTGGCTGCCCTCTGCGGCAAGCTTGCTCCACCTGTTACAAAGTCTTCTGTCGCCATGGTCTGCAGTGCCTTGCATGCAGCATGGAATATTGTGTATAGAGTACAGTGTTCTTTATGAAGTTAATTCGAGAAGTAGTAATGTCAAGATCTTTACTCAGAGGGATGATACTGGTAAGCGGGGCTTTAATCATCCTGAACGTGATCGCAGTATCAGGTCTAGCCAATCAGCTCCCCGGCAGTACGAAGGTGGTGCATGCTGTAGGACATCCGATTGTGGTGAGGGGTAGTGGACTAGAAGCTTGTGGGTCTGGTGAGTTATGCCTCTATGAAGATGCTAATTACAATTTGCAACATCCAACATCTCGCATCTGGAAAGACAACTTCAACAATTGCTCAGCATTTGGAGAGGACTTGGCGAAGGAATCTTTTAACGATGTGACTTCATCGTGGGTAAATAACTCGAATTCTACTCCGGGGGTTTGGGGAGATGCCCCCACGAGGGAAGCCCTTTTTGACATACCGGCACTTAGTCAAGTGCCTCACCTTGGCGATAAATTCAACAAAAAGGCGAGCAACCTAGCCTGTGCCTTCGGTTAGTTGTAATCCCAGGGTCCTAACTGCTTTTAGAGATAGGCTATGACGGGCAAAAGTAGTGGACAGCTGGGCGTAGGACGCTAGTGCAGCTGGTAGCCTTCTCATAGGCCAGCATTTTTGTGTAGGCAAGGCGAAAGTGGTCATTGATTGCCGAATGAAGGTAGTCGCAGCGCCAGCCTTTAGCGCTGCCGTGCTTATGGCCATGGATCCAATGTCCATCTCCGAAGTATCGGCCTGAGCTTCTTTAGGTTCAGATGTAGGAGCTCAGCGGGAATCGTGCGCTCCTAGTGGCTCAGCTGATCGGTTGGTGCTACACCTAGACTCCATCTCTCGGTTTGACGGTGGTGCCTTGGGTGTTTAGTATGAGTTAGGTGGAGCTGTTTCCCCCGATGCCGTTGGATGTCTGGGCACCCACGAAGTCGACGGTGCACCGGTTCGCCCAGGTGGTCGGCAAGATCCGGCTTGCCGCCGCCCCGCGGCGCAACCACTGGTGGAACGTACCTTTTCACCTGACTGGCCGGGGCACTACTACCCGCCCGATGGGCCTGGTGGACGGCAACCCGATCTTCACCATCGATTTCGATTTTGTCGCCCACCAGCTGCTGGTCTGTTCGATTACCGGGCACACCGTGTCATTTCCGCTGGCTGGGCAGTCGGTGGCGTCGTTTTATCGGCACACTCTCGATGCGCTGCACGCCCTTGGCATCGAGGTGAATATCGGGCATTCCCACCCGTTCGATCTGCCCGACGCCGGTCGTCCATTCAGCGCGGACACCGAGCATGCTGTCTATGATCCGGTGTGGGCCAACCGCTATTGGCAGCTGCTAAGCCAGGTCAACCTGGTGTTGGAGGAGTTCTCTGGCCGGTTCTGCGGCAAGATCAGCCCCGTACACCACTTTTGGCATACCTTCGACATCGCCGTTACTCGGTTCTCTGACCGACGGATCGACCAACCGAAAGAGGTTGATCCAGTCACCCGGGAGGCCTACTCCCGAGAAGTCATCAGCTCTGGATTCTGGTTTGGAGATGACAACTTCCCTGAGCCAGCTTTCTACTCCTATACTGCGCCCGAGCCGGACGGTCTCGTCGAGGAGCCGCTGCAGCCTACGGCCGCCCAATGGGTGGAGCAGCGTGGCAGTCATCTGGCCGTTCTGAGATATAACGATGCGCGTGCTCAGTTCGACCCGAAGAGAAGCGTACTGGACTTTTATGAGAGTGCCTACCAAGCCGGGGGGCTTCGGGCTGGTTGGGATATGGATCGCCAGGCTAGCCCCGGTGGAATTACTGATCCGCAGCAGCTCAGATGTGGGGATCCAGTATAGTTTAGGCGTGCCTAAATTTTCCTCTCGGGATGGCGAAGGGTTAAGTGTCGCTCAGCAGGATTATCTCAAGGCAATTTATCAGCTGGTTGAAGAGGAGGGGACCCGGGCCAATACCTCCCAATTGGCTTCCCGCCTTGGAGTGGCCGCCGCTTCGGTCAGCGAGATGTTGGGCAAGTTGGCCGAGCGACGATTGATCAGCCACGAGCGCTACCAAGGGGCAGAACTTACTCTGGCCGGACGACAGTTGGCGGTGGAGGTGGTGCGACATCACCGCCTGATTGAGAGCTATCTGGTACGGATGTTGGGCTACGGCTGGGACGAGGTGCATGAGGAGGCTGATCGCTTAGAACATGCGATCTCCGAGAAGTTGGAAGCACGGATTGATTGCGCCCTGGGGGCACCCCAGTTTGATCCTCATGGCGATCCAATACCCACTCTTGACGGAGAGGTAACTCGCCTACATCTTAGACCACTCTCTGCCTGCCTCCCTGGCCGATTAATCGTAAATCGGGTCTCCGATCGTGATTCAGAGAAGCTGAGAGTAATCGGCGAGTTCGGCTTGCGCCCGGGTACAGATATCGAACTTCTGAGCTCCAGCCGATGGCAGGAGCCACTCGCGTTGCAGGTGGGCCAGTCTCAACACCAACTTCCCCTTGGTTTGGCCGAGGCGGTCTTTGTCTCGGAGGCTTCAATTGGCTGAACTCCAATCAGCGGAGTTGGGTGAGAGGGTGGCGATGCCGGATATCGAGCACCTCTCCCCCGAGGATAAAGCACGCTCGTTGGATCGTGGCCGGGTGCTCGAGGCACGGCGAGGAGCCAAGCGGTGGCGGCTGCTCTGGCTGTTAATTGGGCCTGGCCTTCTCGTCATGCTGGGCGAGAACGACGGACCCAGCATGCTCTCTTACGCCACCAGTGGCGCCACTTATGGCTTAGGCTTCTTCCTCCCTTTTATCGTGGTTACTTTCCTGGCGGCAATGGTCGTTCAGGAGATGGCGATGCGAGTTGGAGCGATTACTCATCGCGGCTATGGGGAGTTGGTTTTTCAACGTTATGGAGCCTTTTGGGGCTGGCTTTCAGCGGTTGATTTACTCCTGACCAACCTCTTCACACTGGTCACAGAATTTATTGCGATACGGGTGGGGATGGGGTTTTTCGGGATTCCAGCACCTTTAGCGGTGATGCTGGGGGTGATTTTGGTTGTTGTCAGTACGACTGGGGGGAGGTACTGGCGGTGGGAGCGAGCAGCGCTGGGCTTGGCTGCCTTCAACCTTCTCTTCCTCTTGGCCGCGATAGTCAGCCGCCCGGATCCGAGCAGTATTGGTCATGCTCTGGCTACTTGGCAGCCTCTGCCAGGAGGTAGTTTGACTACCATTCTGCTGCTGGTGGTCTCCAATATTGGGGCTACGGTCACCCCCTGGATGCTCTTCTTTCAGCAGAGTGCGACGGTTGACAAGGGAATGACCCCGAAGGATCTAACGGCGGGACGGATAGATGTGGTCCTGGGGGGAACCCTGGCCGCCCTAACCGGATGTGCCGCCTTGGTGTTGGCCGCCACCCTCTTCACTCACCACGTACCGGTTGCCAGCTTGCAGGGGGGAAGCGGCTTCGGAGACGCTTTGCGAAAAGTAACCGGATACCCGGTAGCGGCGATCTTCTCCCTCGGCCTGATCGAGGCCGGAGCATTGGCCGCCCTGACCATCTCGGCGAGTACCGCTTATGCCGTGGGAGAGGCGATATCGGGCGGCCACAGCTTCAATCGAAGGTTCAAGGACGCCCCAATTTTTTATGGTTTATTGATCGGCTGTGTGGTTGTGGCCGCGGCCGTGGTTCTGATCCCCCATGCTCCGCTGCTGGCTATTACGCTCAACGCCAACCTCTTCGCCACCGCCCTCCTACCGGCCGGCTTGGTCTTCCTCCTGCTGATGGCCAATGATCGAGCTTTGATGGGGAACAAGGCGAATGGCCGGATAATGAATCTGACCGCGATGGTGGTGATCATCGGAGTGGCGGTCGCCGCCGCTTCATATGCAGTTGTCGCCTCCTATGGGGCGGCTTTTGGCGGGGGAGGGTGACATGAGGGTGCCCGATCCAGTTGAACTACATCACCAACACCTCTATGAAGGCGAGCCGGAGGAAGACCTGATTGCTGCCCTGGAGCCGGATCAGCTGGAGGAAGTGATGAACCAGCCTCTCCTTCGCCGGCGGCTGGGAGTATGGACTCAAGTTGGACTGTGGCTACTGCGCGTATTTGTCCTGCTGGTGACCGCGATGGTTGGCTATGTCTTTGTGGTGACAATCCTCCGAGGTGGAGGATAAGTTCTCTAATAAATAGCTGCGAACTCCTCGTCGAGGCGGCGGACGGCGGCGGAATCGTTATTGCCTAGCCACTGCTGCCGCATTGTTGACGTCCGCTGCTCATAGCGGGAAGAGGCGGATTCTCGAGCCATGCGGAGGGCACGGCTGAAGGTGTGAGCGGCTTGTTCGGCTTCGCCTTGCTGAGCGTACACCGAACCAAGGTGGGCTAGGGTGATAGCCTGCCAAGTTTTCCAAATAGGATCGATTCTGGCCAACATCTGCTTGAAGACGTGAGCTGCATCAGAGTATTGTTGGAGGTGAAAGAGATGCCATCCTCTGGCTTCATCTATCTCCCCTCTGATACTGGCCAGGACGTAAAGACTGAGATCATTTCTGGGTAGCTGTTTCAGATGGTGTTCTGCACTATCCATATCTTTGCTAGCAGATTGGCTTCTACCTACGGCTGCAAGATTATAAGAGCGATTGGCATAGGTGAATGCTGCTATCGCCGGATCGGGACTTCCTCCAAGTAGGGATTGAGCTTTGTCGGAGCTTGCCAGTGCCTGTTCCAACTGCCCCTCATCACGGGCCCGCCAGCCTTGGAAGCTCAAGAGGGTTGACTGCAGACCACGATTGTTGGCGCTCTGAGCCATCCGCTCGGAAGCCTTCCAGTAGAAATCGGCATCTGTCTTCAATCCGCTCTTCAGGGAGAGGTAACCGGCCAAGAAGGCAATCTCCCCAGCTATTGAGTAAGCTCGGGAAGAAAGCGTTGATGGAACTCCAAGCAGAATATTGCCAAAGCCGCTAAAATGATCGATTACTGTGGGTAGAAGAGACTGGGGATTAACAATCCGGGTCTTTTGCATTAACCCATCAGTTATGATCGCCAGCTGGTCCAGGCTCTGCTCATCCATTGGGGTTCCAGCTAGAACTGAATGTAGTCGTTCCGGGTCTAGGTCCGGCATAACGCCCAGCGCACCAACAAAACTTAGTTTGGCAAATTTACGTCTTTCCACTGCACTACCTCCGGCATTTAAAGCTACCATCGCCGAAGAGTTTTGCTGATAATCGATCTGAAATGAGGGGGGTAAATTGATACTTTCCAACTGGGCGCGTTGCTGCCATGCTTGCTCCTTGAGTGTCTCCAGGGAGAGCTTGAGCGAAGCGGCCAGCCAGGTTAGGCTGTCTAAGCGGGGGGTAGCGCCCAGCTCGTAACGGTGGATGAGCTGGGGCGTGGCCCCGGACCACGACCCAGCTTTTTCGGCTTCCCGCCGAAGCCGTTGGGCCAACGCCTCCTGGGTTAATCTCATCTGCCTTCGCTGCAGATAAAGCAGATCAGCCAAAGGCAAGCCGACCGGCTTTCTGCGGCTGATTTTGCTTGGCTCTATCATTCCATCTTAATATGGAGTCGCACCTATTTTTCTTTCAGCGATCATCCTGAAGTGTCAGCCACTCTTCCCGGAGCAGTTCGGTGAGGACTCGGTCTACCCACCGCCCTTCTCGGAAGAATTCCTGCCGGCACCGCCCGATCTCTTTATAGCCGGCGGCTAGCTGGGCTCGCCGGCTTGCCTCATTGCCTTCCAAATACGCTGAGCTCAACTTATTAAGGGGTAGTTGGGTGAAGGCGAAGTCGGCTCGTAGATGCATCAACTCGCCACCGATGCCTTGGCCCCAACTCTCAGATCGTCCAATTAAAGTGCCAGTTATTCCACGACGATTATGCCAATCGATCTGTTCAATACAGGTTGTGCCGATTAAAATCCCGCTGGCATCAATCGTCCAGAGAACCGTATTCGGATCAGCCGCTTTCTCTTTGAGCCAACCTTCTTCCTGCTCCAAGGAGAGGGGAAATCGCAGAGGCATCTTTCGAGTGATTTCCATCTTCTCGAACCAGCCGATCATATCGATGGCATCTTCAAGGCGTGGCGGTCGGAGGAGAAAGTTACTTCCTTTTAGGAGTGGTCCGTACATAGGTGCCAGCTTAAGCCAAACTCTTCGGAATGGGAGAAAGTCGTCGCTACCGAGCCTGGATTACCCTGGGGCCGGCTGGGCTCTCCTTTGCTGCTGTTTTGGCCCTCCTGAGAGCGCTCAAACGCCTACATCCGGAGCTGGCCGGAATCAGCTGTGGATCCTCTGGAGAGGGGCAGGTTTGCTCGGCTAGCTGCTCGGCCGACACCCCTGAACAGGCGGCGAAGGCGATTGAAGCGGCCTTCCAGGAGGCGATCACCGAGACTTCCAACGCAACCGGAGTAAAACTGATTAGGCTCCAGTTGGAGCGAACTTGGTAATTGAGAATCCCTACAGCTGGGTGACCATGATGGGCTTTTCGGTGGGCTGTGGGCTCCCCTGCGGTCCCGGCTCTGCAGTCATGGCAAGGAGGGAGTATTGAGCCAGATCCTGGTTGAGTAGAAGCAGTTTGGAGCCGTCAGAATCGGGTCGAAAAGTTTGGCTTGGCACCATCTGACCGGAGGTGTTTTTCAACCACAGCTCATATATCTTCCCCTCTCCGGGTTGAGGGAGATTCTGCAAATTGATTAGGCCCAGCTGCTGTCGAGGGAGGGATATAACCTGGCCCTTCGAGCTACTCAAGGTTGGCGAAGCGGCGGCCAATTGGTATTGAGTTGTTGCTAACTGCCGACTTCCAGTCAGCTGTGAGGTGAGATAGATATTCCAGCTTATCAAGCCTAGTCCAATGATTCCAAGTAGGGCCCAGGCAGGGCGCAAACCAGGCCGGAGGCGCAGCGCTGCCCGGAGCCACTCGAATCGAGGTGGTTGCGAGGCAACCTTCCTTTCCGTACTAGCCGCGGTCAAGATGCGTTGGCGTAGCCGAGTGGGGGGCGGGACCTGATCGGTGAGCAGTGGCATCATCTCTACTACCTGGGCAAACTGCTCTGCCGATTTACGGCAGCTTGCACAGTTGGAGAGATGAGCACGCGCAAGATTACCCTCTTCCGGCTCAGCTGCGCCCAACACAAGGTCAGCGATCGAATCTTCTAGGTGATCATGTGTCAATTGCTTAGTTCTAACCTCTTACCCTTTAGATACGAATAGAGCTTCTCCAGGGCTAATCGCATTCGGCCTTTAACTGTGCTGAGCGGAACTTGGATCAGTTTGGCGATCTCCGGACCGGTATAGCCGCCGAAGTAGGCGAGATCAATAACCTGCTGTTGCTCGGGGGGCAGGGAGTCAACCGCTTCGCGGAGAACTTTCCCCTCCAGGGCAGCGGCTACTTCCAGCCAGGGATCCTGACTTGATGAAGAGGAGGAGGTCACGTCCGGGAATAGCTCCAGCTCCTGCCGCTCATGGCCGGCGCGCCCCCGCAAATAATCGATCGAGCGGTTACGCACCGCGGTGGTTAACCAGGTTCTGAGCGAACCAAGGCCAGGGTTGAAGTGGGCGGCCGAGTTCCATAGCTTCAGGAAAGATTCCTGGACAACATCCTCGGCGCGTCCCGGATCGCCGAGGATGCGGAGTGCCACCGAGTAGGCCAAGCCGCCGAACTGATCATAAAATTCGGCCAGTGCATTGACATCCCGAGCAGCGAGTCGATTGGCCAGGTGAATGTCGGAGGGGTTAGGGGCAGGCATCTCTCTCAGGATTAAATTATGCCTTGCTCAGTAAGTGAATGGGGATGGTGCGGCGAAGAGGATTTGAACCTCCACGGAGTTTCCCCCACTGGATCCTGAATCCAGCGCGTCTGCCGTTCCGCCACCGCCGCACGAATTTTGTTGGAGGCATCGATCGCCTCGATCCGATAAGACCAGTATAGAATCCGGTAAAGTTGAACAACGGCATTTTGGCAATTTGTCGAAGTTGCCGGATAGGCCCGCTTAGCTCAATGGATAGAGTGCGTGGCTTCGGACCACGAGGTTAGGGGTTCGAGTCCCTTAGCGGGCACAGCTTTTTAAATTCAAGTTCGGGTTGCTTTTTTGATTTTTTGCTCGCCTAGCGTTTGCGCTGAGACCATTCTGGGACTAATTTCGTCGTGAACTCTTCGTCGAGACGACGGACGGCGGGAGAGTCGTTGTTGCCTAGCCATTGTTTACGCATCCTCGCTATCCGTTGGGCATAGAGGGGTGCGGCGGCTTCGCGGGCTATGCGTAGACCTTTGCTGAAGGTGTAGGTGGCTCGATCAATATCTCCCTGTTGGGCATGAACAGCTCCAAGGTGAGCTAGAATATTGGCTTGCTGAGCTTTCCAGGTAGAGTCAATTCGGGCTAAAATTTGCTCGAAGTTCTGGGCTGAATCTTCGTACTGCTGGAGACGGAATAGGTACCAACCCCGGACTATATCTACCTCGTCATGGATACTTTCCATGGTGTAAAGCCAAGCATCATTTCCGGAGACCCGATTTAAATAGCGCTCAGCTGTTTGGATGTCTTTGGCGGCGGAATGTTCTTGGCCAACGGCGGCAAGCGTATAAGAATGTGATGAGTAAGCAAGAGCGGCTGTCATAGGGTTGGGGTTTACTCCGAGGACTAATTGGGCCCGATCAAGTACCATTTTGGCCTTCTCTAGCTGTCCTTCGTCGTGCGCTTGCCAGCCTTGAATGGTGAAGATAATTGATTGTAGGTTGGTGTCGCCCGCGCTCTGAGCCATTCGCTCAGAAGCCTGCCAGTAAAAATTAGCATCTGTCGTTAAGCCGCTCTTCCGTAAGAGATAGCCGGCTAAGAAGGCAACTTCCCCGGCCATCGAATAGGCGCGGGCGGCAAGTGCCGGGGGAACTCCAAGCAGGATGTTGCCGAAGCCGCTGAAGTGGCCGGTTACCGCAGGCAGAAGGGAGTGCGGGTTGACGTTCCAGCTCTGTCGCATGAAGCTATCGGTCACCATCGCCAACTGGTCGAGACTCTGCTCATCCACCGGAGTTCCGGTGAGCACCGAATGAAGCCGCTCCCGATCTAACTCGCTAGCCTTCGAATCCACCTCCGGAGCCGCTTTGGCAGCATTGCGCAGATGCGAGGGGGGCAGAGGCGTACCCTCCAGCTGGGCAGCCTGTCGCTGTGCCCGCTCCCGAACCATCTCTGGAGAGAGGTTGAGCGAGGTGGCCAACCAGTCCAGATT
>JBOHUW010000008.1:0-13387 GCA_050734895.1 Candidatus Dormibacteraceae bacterium
CGGCCAGCGTCGCGAGAGCTTCCGCGCTTGCACCTTCCTCTAGGGATGCATCAATCAGTCGGTCGGCATGATCCGTGTGAGCTTTACGGAAACGCTGCTCTAGCGATGTCAACGTCTGTCCATTCGAAGTAAGTACTCATTCATGCCGATAAACATTCCGGCTAGCCCTATTGTGATAGTGTAGTGAATCCAGCTGCCCCCGGTGAGCACGCCTAAAATCACTAGACACATTCCGAATAGGATTGCCCTACGACGTTCACGCATTAGTCGGTACCTCCGCAATCCATGCCGTAATCGGCAAGGGCACCCGCAGCGGCAGTAAGTAATGCCTGACGATCGCACCATTGTAGGATTGTCTCGCCGCTTACCCTGGCAGTTGGCCCGTATTTAGACACGTCGCAGCCGTACTCACCGTCTACCGTGGACTCTGACTGACAAGAGGTGTCTGCGTCGGTTACGGTGCAAGTGTATTCGTTGATCAATCCCGGTAAAGGGATGCAGTGTGCATTAGGACCATGAAGCGTTAATGCTAGTAGTAGGGCCATCATTATTCAATTTCCTTAACTTCCTGCATTATTTGCGTAGTCGGTGGCTATCTGTATCTGGTCATTTCTGCGTAATGCAGCTGTATTCCAAGTTGAATAGCAGGGGGATACTTCCTATAGCGTTCAATTCGTACCTTATCGCGTACCGTATTGCAGCGAAACGAATAATTTCCTTCCATTGTGTTGCACCAACGACAAAGTAATCCACGTATTAGACTGCTCTTATGATCGTGGTCACGTACTAATGGTTTGGAAGGTTCACATCCGCATATCGCACAACGTCCGGCCTGCCACCAGTACAACATTTCTAAGTCGGGGTTCGTCCTTGGTAATGTCATTGAATCGCGGAATTGTTCCAGTTTGATTGTATCAATCGTCCAACTCCATGAAGCTGGATTATAGATATTGGTATCGACTACGTCCGACATTGTCTACTTACCGCCAGCTCTGTGCTAGTTTGTTGACTCGATTGCGGAAACGCTCATCAGTTACCCAAAGGTCCACCAGAGCGCGCAGTCTGGCAGTTTTGTCGATACCGTCTTCGATTCGGGCGAGATCTAGTGCCCGATTCTGCTCAGGTGTAGTGGTGAAATTGATACGCGCGCTGTAGGTGCTGCGTTTAGCCTGCTCAATGGGCATAGGCGCGGGAGTGACCGGGGCAGGCGTAGCGGCAGGCTTGCGCGGTGTCCGCCGTGAGCGAGCCGGGGCCGGTGCTTCGGCCGGTGCTGCCGTGGTCGGTGCAGCTCCCAACTTAACCATGCGTGCTGCAACAGCGGCAGTATCGTCCCTCTTAGTCATGTCGCTTTCTCCGTGATTTCTGCTAGTAGTTTCTGCCCGAATTGGGCGAGCATTCCGGCCGGTCTTTTGCCGTAGTTGTGAGCTACTGCCACCCGCAACGGCAGCACAGTTTCGAGCACTTCCACTCCCCATGAAGTGAGAGCGGACCTTGCTGCCCCCTCAGAGGTCGTGTGCCGGGCCATCGTGACCACGGCGAACACCTGCCGATCTCCCTGCCGGGCAAGCTCTAGCGTGGCTGGTACCCGGTCGAGATCGCCCATTCGCGCGGGTACCGGCAGGACCACGATCCGCGCGACCTCGATAGCCGCTTCCGCGATGGCACGGGCACCGGGTGGCGGGGAATCGATGACGCATGCTGCGGACCCTTGCGTGAGAGCTGCGAGACGCTGGGAGAGTTTGGGCGACGGAAGGCCGATCACGGCGGCCTGTAGCGGCTTGCCGGACTCTTGCGCCAAGACCGACCAGCGCACCGCAGAGCCCATCGGATCGGTATCCACCAGGGTTACCGGCCCGGCGATGGTCGCTGCCTCAGCGAGTGCGACTGCGGTAGTTGTTTTGCCTACGCCACCTTTGAGCATGGCCACGGTGATGATGAGAGCCATAGTCTGAGATTGTGCGAGATCGGGCATTGTGAGACCTCCTCTGAGGATGGTGGTTAGGGGATGCCCTTGGGGCTTCTCGCGTACGTGATCAGTACGACGGCCTGAACGGCGAGGGCGACGGTCAGCAAGGGCAGCCATCGGGTAATCACGCCCCTACTGCACAGAGCAGACCTCCGATGGCAGCGAGCGTCGCCCACCACCTAGGGAGTAAGCGCGGCCGTTTGACTGTCATAGACGCAGCTTAGACTATGTGCAAGTGCACGTCAACGCATACCCGCATATGAGCGTTTGCGCAGATCAGAGCGACTCGATCTCTGGCTGAGCTGCTAGCCAGCGGTACCGCAGCACATAAGAGGCTGCGTCCGCAGTCATTGCGTTCACTTCTAGCGCACGGCCGGTAGGTCCCCACACCGCGCGGCGCACTAGCAAGTCATCATGTTAAGCAAGTCATCACTAGCACGCAGATGCAGGTCAGCTAAGGTGTGTTGACCAGTGATGACAAGTGACCTACCTTGTCAGCATGGCCGCTGACCTTATACGTACCACCTCTGACGACGCTGACGACGCGCTCGCCGCGCTGGACGCTGCGGTACGGGAGGTCGAGAACTGGACAGCCCACTTACGGCAGGTCAAAGCCGACCCTGCCCCTGGCGTGGCCATGCAAGCGCGCCGATCAGCGTGCGTGGTGACCTGCTCCATAGCTGACGCGGCAGCGCATACCAGGGCTATCGCGGCCCGCTCGCTGCCTGATCAGCAGCTCAGCTCGGTTTCGTAGCGCAAGACGTTGCGCGCTGCTTCGACTATCGCCGTTGAGCACTCCACCGGTCGATCCGCGACGTAGAAGATCCTCACGATTTCCAGCACCGGCCCCGCTGCCGCCATCCCCAGAGCGACGCGCTCACCCGTACTAGGGGTCCGTGCGCGCGCGTCCTCCGCTACCCGGCTCACGACCAGGCCCACGGAGTAGAGCTCTGCGAGGGTGCCTCCCGGCCACGGCTGACGTTCAGGGTCAGCGACCGGAGTGCCAGCGACCAGAGGTAGCGGAATCACCGACTCTTGGAGCTGCACCGGATCGCCCGTTACGTACTTGACCAGGTGACGACGCAGCACCGGACTGCCTGGCGGGAGATCCAGCCGTTCCGCGTCAAGGTCGGTAGCTGCGTCGTCGGTGTAATCAGCAGTCACGGTGTACTCGCGCCAGCGCACGCCATGGTCAGATGTGAAGGCGGATGTCAGCGGGTGCAGCTCGCCGGGCCTCAACGCTTTCAGCACGGCCAATTCGTCGGCATAGCGACTGGTCGCCATGTGCCGGACGGGTGGCGGTGTCGCGACGCGGGTAGCGGAGCCGGGACGCTTCACTATCAGCCCTTCGGCTGCAAGGGCAGCTACACCTTGCCGAGCGACGGTGCGAGAGATACCCAGCGTGGTCATCAGGTCGTCTTCACTGGGGATCGTCTCGCCGGGCTTTAGCTCGCCGCTAGAGATGGCTGCGTGTAGCAGATCGGTCAACTGGCGGTGCAGCGGTCGGTTGCCAGCATGACTGAGGGAGTGATCGTCCAACCTGAAAGGCACGATCATCAGCATATCGCTACTAGTCATCTACAGGTGAGAACACGTCACGACGATGACGTATAGATCTACGGAGCTGTTGTCAACCTCTGCGTAGGAGTGCTACCGTGACGCTCAGTGGGAACCCCTCCCACTTCTAGGCGGGGCCTAGTGGACGCAACCCACCAGGCCCCGCGTCACCCCATCCGACGCAACCGACGCAACCGGAGGAAGCGACACCATGGAAGGTACAACCTCGCAGGTCACCGCACCTGACGTGATCCTCACAGTTCAGACCAAAGGCGACGCGGTACGGGCCGCGTTCGCCGCACTCGGCAAGCGGGACGTACCGGCCGCGCTGGCATGGTTGGCCTCCCGAAACGTGATCGTGGACGCAAGCACCGCCTACGGGGTCCGGCGCGCGCTGACCCTCCGTGAGCTGGCCGGGGGCGACCGATGATCGGCACGCAAGCAACCGCCGCTCGCCTAGTGACCGGGCAGGGGTCCTAATGGAACCCCCGATCAGCGCGCAAGCACGTCTCGCGCAATACGACCCCTACGCCTACCGTGGCCAGCAAGACTCTCCCGTACGCCCGGTCGAACGTTACGACGATTACCCCGTCGAGTACTACCGGCCGCCGCAGTACCCGATGCCCTACAGGCAATACCGACCGCCCATGGAGTCCCGAGACAAAGTGCAAATGGCCGTCATCGCAATCTGCGCAGTTTTCGTGCTGTCGATCTTCGCAGGCATCATGTTCGCATGGGTGTCCCAGCCCCCGGCTCCAATTGTCACTAACAACGAGCCAAACTGCGTAGTATTCTGCGGCTAGAGGAGACATCATGGCGAGAATGGGAATATGGGGGTCAGCTAAACGAGGTGAGGGCTGGCAGCTCTCCCGCGAATCTATCGTGGCGTGGGTTGTCGTATTCGTGGGCGCAATTGTTTGTATGGCCGCCATCGGTCGCGCTCTTGAGTCTGCCGGACAAGCTGTAGCCGTAGCTACGCCTGCCATTATGGGTATCGGTCTGCTGGCAGCGCTTGTGAGGATGCCCTAATGGGAATCTGGCAAGCAGCTAAACGCGGAGAAGGATACCAACTTGCGCGCGAGTCCAACATTACTTGGGTTATCGTCTTCATTGCCGGATTCTTCCAGCTCACGTTCCGTTTCCTGTCGGGCAGGCCGATGATGGGTGATAAGCATCGCAAGACCGATGCGACTTTCCTTGAGCGGGGCACTGTAGCTCTCGATAAGAAAGCACGGCCCCCGTCACGATGGGCCTTCATGCCTGAATATAAGCGGGCAATCATCCGCATGGGTGTCCTGTTAGTTGTCCTATCCGCACTGTGGCTGTATCTAGTTCACCCCGGCGCGTTCGGCATTATTGGATACTCCAGCGCGCTAATAATTCCCATCGCCGCAGTCAAGCCGCTACGTAGAAGGTGGAAGCTACGCGCATTCAATAAGGTATATCTCAAGCCGATTCACAGAGCTGTTACGCCGCTACTGAATATCCCTCCGCATTACCCGCTCAAGGATTGTATCGAGATCTCCCCCGATCTGCCCGGACTAGTCCCCGGATTAGTCAAGCCGATGGGTAAGACGCAGCTCCGCATTCGCGCATGGTACGGCGAATGGCTAGAGCCGAGCGTCCGCTACATTCCCGAGCGAGTAATGCGGTTGTGGTGGTGGCTCACCGGTAATCGTCCCTCTATCACAAAGGCTTGGAGGCACGGCAAATGAGTACAGCGACGAAAGTGCCTCAAGTCCGCATGGGTGTCCTGTTGGTTGTCCTATCCGCATTGTGGCTGTATCTAGCTCGCCCCGGCGTGTTCGGCATTATTGGATACTCCAGCACACTGCTGATGTGGTGGTGCCTCTCCCGTAATCGCCCCTCTATCACTAAGGCTTGGAGGCACGGCAAATGAGTACGGCGATGAAAGTGCCTCAAGTCCGATTACGTTCGCCTAGCGGTTACGTGGCACCGGATGCCCGTAAACAGGTTAACGATGTGGTCGGCAGCAAACTAGGTATCGCCGATATGGTGTGCAATTGGAGCATGATAGGTCCCGACGCTACCGTTACTTATACGGTAAAGGAACGCCCGCCATCCGTCGTCGGCCTAGTCGATATCATGGAGGCTATCGCTAGGTGCTCCGAATGGGAGTTCGTAGTAGGGCTCGCTGCGGGAGGCAAGCCGGTTATCATTAGCCTTGATGATGACTCCCCGCATATTGCATGCTCTGCGGGCTCTGGCGCGGGTAAGTCGATTCTGGCAATGATCCTTGGCATTCAGGTACTCCGCAAGGGTGGCCGGGTCCTCATTATCGACCGCAAAGGTTCCCACCGATGGGCGCGGGGACTGTCGGGTGTGACGTATTGCACCAAGGTCGCGGACATGCACAGTGCGCTAATCGGTACAGCTTCACTGGCCGACGCGCGCAATACGCAAGCGATCGAGGAACCGGAAGGATGGGATCCTGGCGAGCGGGTGTTCGTCATCTTCGAGGAAATGAACGCTACCGTTGCGCAGCTTAAGGCGTATTGGGAACAAGTGCGAGAGAAGCCTGACCCTAAGTTCTCTCCTGCTATTCAGGCGTTCCGCGACATGATGTATATGGGTCGGTCGGCGAAGGTCAACCTCTTTGGGGTAGCTCAGATGTTGACCGCGACCACCACGGGAGGTCCGGAAGCGCGGGAGAACTTCGGCATTCGCTGCCTGGCACGGTACACCGCGAATAACTGGAAGATGCTAGTACCGCAATGCGCCATGCCGCGCCGATCAAAGGTACGAGGACGCTGGCAAATCTGTATCGGCGACGACGTGTACGAAACGCAGGTCGCATTCCCCGCCACGCCTGACGGTCGTCTGGACGTCGATGCGGTGCGAGCCTTCACACAGTGGGAGGGAGAGGGAGAGGCTGCGCTTCGCCCAGCTCCCGTCGTTGGGCCGGACCCTGTTCTACGTGCGGTAACAGTTGGGCCGCCCAGGCGAGCGGACAGTGACGACCCCCGGACCCAACCGCCTACGGTCGGACTCCGAGAGGCCATCCGGCAGGGGGTCCTACGTGGCTCTGTAGAGGCTGTCAGGCACCGCCGCAAAACTGACCAGCGGTTCCCTATGCCGGTCGGTACACGGGGCACTGAGAAGCTTTATAACCCGCAAGACCTCGTGAGGTGGCAAAAGGAACTAGACGCGCGAGAATTAGACCGACCATGAGACACGGGGGAGGGAGCGCGATAACGATCTACTTAGACGGCGCGGATTGGTGGATCGGGTTGTACGTCGGACGCAATCACTACTATGTGTGCCTATTGCCGACTGTTGTTATCAGGATTCGCCGCAGACGTCGTTACGGGGACGTGGGCAACTGAACGCAGTAACGGTAATAGTAAAAGTATCACTCAGCCTGAGGCGAGAAAGGATCAGATAATGGCGAAGACGCCTACCCCATCCAAGGCGAATACCGCTGTTTCCACAACGCAAGCGCCGAAAACTGGCGGTAGCCCTTGCTGCGGAGCTAACATCGTTGATTCGCAAACGCTTTTCACAGCTCGTGTGTATCGTGCGTGCGCTGATTGCGGAAACGAGGTATAGCGATGGGTGAATGGGGCGACGCGGCGGGCCCGGCTAGAAGCAATGCGGAAGGACGGAGCGACGGTCGCCGAACTGGAGCAGGCAGCGGTAATAGAACTTGACGCACTGCTAGATGAGAGCAGAGGTAACGGCGCAGTGACTACTACAATCGACCTTGCCGGTATGGCGGGCATCATCGCTGACAATATTGATGATCACTTCCCGGCAGCGGAAGCAGCAGATCGTCAAGTCTTATGTTTGGCTGAGGAAGTGGGTGAATTCGTCGGCGCGTTTCGCCGCGCTAATGGAATGGCGCGACGTTCCGGTACTTTCGGCGAAATGAGAGCAGAACTGGCAGACGTCGTTATTACTACCTATGTCAGCGCGCATGTGCTAGGGATTTCCCTATCCGATTCAATGCGACCCGTACTGTCGTTCTTATCTCACGGCCCCGACGTTACGGGTATTGAGCAAGTGCTCGCGCTGGTAAGCAAGGCCGGTCAGTTCGCGGACGCTTACCGACATGGTGACGGTAAGTCCGAAGTACGCACAACTCTTGAGGAGATTGCGTTTCTCGCTTATGCCGTAGCGTCGGTGCTCGGTATCGACCTTGAAGCAGCTATCGCTGACAAGCTCGCTATCATCTTCACACGCGGATGGAAAGAACCTCGACTGGAGTGTGACAATTGCGGCATGGTGTTTGACCCGACAGCTAACCCGCCCAGATCCAACCTGACATGAGAGGATACTGATATGGGAATCTTCAAGAGCAACGCCGAGAAATGGGCAGAGGCCAAACTAGATCCAGAGCGTAACGAAAAGAATAAGAGGAGAGGATCATAATGGACGAGGAGACGGCGCTTATCCTCATTGATATCGAATGGGAGGGAATGGTAGAACAATCTAACTGACATTCTATCCTCCGCAATTGAGGGCATTGACTACTGAGGAGAACGAGAATGATGGACAGATACGACGTTGGCAATAAGATCGAGTTTAAGGGCATGCCAGGGTTCCGAATGGAGGTGCTAGAAGTCGCGGACTGTGAAATCGATACTAACCGCGCTGAGCCTCACGTCCAGTACCGCATTACCGACCCCGAAGGACAGAGCGACTGGCTCTGCGCATACGACGTCAACCGAGTCTGACCCGATCGACAATCACACCATCACTGAGAAGAGGATGACACCATGAGCAGGAACGAAACCACGATGGCGATTTGCGGCAACCTAACTGCCGATCCCGAGATCCGTTACACGTCATCGGGAGTTGCGGTCGCGAACTTCACCGTTGCCACTAACCCTCGCCGGTACGACCAGTCGAGCGGCGAGTGGGTGGACGGCACCCCTACCTTTATGCGTTGCGACGTGTGGCGAGAGCTAGGCGAGCATTGTGCAGAGACGCTTACTAAGGGTTCGCGAGTTGTGGTTAGCGGTGCGTTGACGACGGACACGTGGGAAACGGATAAGGGCGAGAAGCGGTCCGCTGTGAAGATCGTTGCTGATGATGTGGGAGCCTCGCTGCTTTACGCCACCGCGAAGATTGTGAAGGCTACTCGCTTGAATGGCAGTCCACCTGCTACCGACCCCCGGACTGGAGAGGCTGCGACTGAGCGGAAGCGCCCGGTCGGGGCCCCCGATGACGAGCCGCCGTTCTGAGCTGGCACGTTACATCGATGTAGGCAACAGCTTGCGCACGAGCGATCACAGGGAGTAGGGTACCATTATGTCCCAGCCTGATGTGCTTGACCCCTGGCCAGACTCTCAGACCGTATCAGTGGTCGATATCGCCCGTGCGTCAGGCGTGACCCGTGGTGACCTCCGCACCGCTGAACAAGAGGGCCTGATCACATACGCCGGGCGAGGCCCTAACGGTCGCTACGTGCTCAGCAAAGAGGATGCAATCTTCTTTCTGCAAGCAGCGCTGATAGCCGCTACAACCGGGATCGCAGTAGTAACCGTGATCAAGGTGCTCAGCAAATCCGGGGCATCGATCACACCGGGAGTAGGGATCGTGATCCCGCTTCCGACCGGATAAACGAATGGACCCCCTCACCAGATATAAGGGGGTCCATTCACCGGGTGACGCTGCACACGTCGCCCGAACTGCTTATGAGACTCGCTCGCTCGCTCCAACGAAAGAGGTACGTCCCGATGTTCGATAGTAGCCCATCCGCCGCGCTTCCTCTAGCGGCCACTCCCGGTCCTGCTCATGACCGCCCCTGCTACCCCCGACGACGTCGCAGGACACGTCACCCCGGCCGACGCCGCCGCTACCCTCAGGGTGCACGTCGCAGCGGCTTTACGGGCGGTTCAGCGTGAGCCCGCGAACGTCGTCAGCGACGCAGTCCGGCGACGCGGTACCCGCTACCGCAGTCAAGCCGTCACGAGCTCACCGCACCGTCGCCGGAACCGGCCGACGCGGCGGCAAGTCAACCGACGACCTAGCCACGTTGCTTGACGACCTAACGGCCTACCTCGCTCGCTACCTGCGTTTGCCATCCGATGGCGACTACACAGCTATGGCGCTCTGGGCAGCTCACACTTACGTCATCGACGCGGCGCGGACCACTCCGTATCTCGCGCTATCGGCAGGGTCGGGTGCCGCTAAGACAGGCGTACTTGAAGTGCTGGCAACGATTGTGCGTAATCCGTGGCATGTTATTTCAGTCACTCCCGCGACGTTGTACCGCACAATATCCGAGATGGAACCTACGATGCTGTTAGACGAACTGGATACGGCATTCGGTGGCGACCCGGAAGCAGCGCAAGCACTGCGAGGCGTGATTAACGCTGGCAACCGTCGCGGTGTGAAAGTACCCCGGATGGCGGGTAGCGGCAATGAAATGCGTGTAGAATATCACGGTACATTCTGCGCTAAAGCTCTCGCAGGAATTGGTGCGTTCCCTGCTACCATCGCTACCCGCTCAATCATTATAGGTATGCAATGGGTGTCGCGTCATGCCGTAGTTGAGTTCCACCCGATCGATGCTGAGCCGGTTGCAACGGAGCTACGGGCGAGGCTGGACCGTTGGGCCTCTGCGGAAACGCTCGCCGCGCTCGCCCCGGCCCGCGCGACGATCGTGCCTGAGGAGATCGAGGACGGGCGTACAGCGCAGCTCTGGACCCCGCTAGTGGCCATCGCCGACCTAGCGGGGAAGGCGTGGCCTGGCAAAGTGCGGGCTGCAATCCTCGATCGGCATGGCGCGGACGGTGAGACACGGGAAGCGCAGGAGCCGGGCCGGGTGCTAGACACTGCGATACGAGATGCGTTCGACCGGGGGATCGTACGAGCGTCCGGCTCGAATAATAGTAAGCAAATGCCGCCTTATATCGGCGCAATGTCTGACGGTCCGTCGTGGGGTTGGCATGGTATTAATCCTTTTCGCCGTATAGCGGTATGGCATGATAGTAAGTCCTGTACCGCCGAGTTGCGATTGACCCGGAAGGATTGGACAAGTTTCTACGGTAAGGTACGCGCCGCGATAAACTTTGAACAACGGGCACTATTGCCGGTAGATCCTGACGATGCCCTAAAGGTATTGAAGCAGACCGGGCGACTGCACACTAGCGGTAGAAATCTTACAATGTGCGTTGCGGTTTACTCCAGTGTCCGTGGCGCACGTGAGCCCGTAGTACGTCTCAATATCAGCGAGTGGTGCTGGCCTAACGGTCAAGACACGGAACCTGAGGAGATGCCATAATGGCGCTACCAGAGGGAGCGCACTACGTACCCGGCTTAGGCCGCTCATTCGTCCGGCTAGACAATGGTTCCGTAGTCAAACGACAGACCGCCGAAAACATGGCCGTAGAAGCGCGCGGAATCCCCGGCGTCACCAACGTAAACCAGTTACGTAAACTTCGGCTGTTCGGCCGCACAGAGCAAGGCGCCGCTATTCGGAATAGCCCGAATTATCAGCGGGACGTAGAACGCTCAACCGGGTTATTCTCCAGAGGCGACCCCCGTGGCCGTGACGCAAAAGATTTTGACGATCTCGCATTGGCACTATCCCGTGAATATCAGGACTCTGGCGGCCAGCTCGACAAATCACCGAACGGAGTACTAGCCCAATACCTAGTAGCGGCAGGCAAACGGAATCCCGGCGCTGATTACGCGGTCGGCGAGTCCCCTAGCGTGAAATAGGAGGTAACCACAATGGCTTACATTAAGTTCCCGGACCGCGCCGCAGCGACCCGACGCATTATCTCCGTCGACGGTGAGGGAAAGAACCTGCCCGTAACTCCCGGCACTGCGTGCGCTAATCCTTATGTGTTCGATTCGCTCCCGGACGGTAACGGAGGCACCGCGCCGCGCGGGTGGCATTCTTACACGATGATTGCCGCGTCCGATGATCAGGGGCACCGGCGTAACATCGTGCATAACGGTTCCCGGCGCGAGGCCAACACTTCGCACCCGGACCCTGATAACCACATCGCCCGCAACTATGGCCTGCCGACTGTTGATTGTCTCGAGTTTTTGCTTAACCTGCATCACAAGCCAAAGGATGCGATAGTCGTCGCGTTCTATTTTTCATATGACGTGGGTAAGATCCTCGCGGACTTACCGGTTAAGCGACTCCGTGACATTGCGTGCGCTGATATTCCCGAGAACTATCACGAGCGGATGGCCTACCTTCGCCGTCGTTTCAATCTGACAGATTCCGTGATCAAACGGTCAGGCAGCAACGGTAAAGGACTGATTGCCGGGGAGTCAACGATATGGGGTAACTACTACATCGCTTACACGCCGCGTAAAAAGTTCCATGTGATCGACCTCGCGGCCGGTCGAATCCTAGACCCGTACGACCCTAAAGGCAAGCGGATGATATGGGCACGTGAGGTCATCGTGTGGGATGTGTTCGGCTTCTACCAGTCATCATTCGTTGTCGCGCTAGACGGTGCCCGCACATCAGCCGGTGAGCGGCTGTGTCCGGCAGAGGTGATCGACCGTATCAAGGGTATGAAAGATCAGCGCGGCGAGTTCGCGAATCTCACGGACGATGCGATCCTGACGTACTGCTATGAAGAGGTTCATTATCTGACTGCGATGTTCCGCAACACTCTTACCCACGTGGAAGCGATGGGTCTTAAGCTAACCCGTTTCGACGGGTCCGGCGCGCTCGCCGCAGCCTGGCTCAATTCCCGGGACATTAAGGAATATAAGCAAGTCGCGTACTCTGGTGGTGCCTACTGGGGTAACCGGCCCGGATGCCTACCAGAGGACGCGGCACTAGCCGGGTACTATGGTGGACGGTTCGAGGTATCCGAACTGGGGCCGATGGGTGACATGTTCGCCTATGACATTAACTCCGCTTACCCGGCGATCATGGCTACCCTGCCGTGCCTCGCTCACGGCACGTGGGAGCGCGTCACAGACTACGTGCCGGGAGAATGGGGCATCTACCTCGCGGGGTCGCTCACGGACCCTGACAAGCACGCTGAGCGGCTTGTAGACGGGTTCGACCCTGGCTTCGCGCCGTTCCCCTTCCGACCAGATCAAGAGCTGGCCAGAGCGTGCGGGATGGCTGAACACTCCGTGATGTACGCGCACGGTGGCCGTCGTTGGGTATGGCAGGACGAATTAGGGGTAGCCCGGTCACATTACGGAGCCGACGCAATCCCGGTACATGACGGTTGGGTATGGCGGCAGGAGTGCGAACATAAGCCGTTCGCTGAGATCCCCGATATGTTCCTCACCCGGCGCGACCTGAAACGGAAGGGTGACGGTGCCGAGAAGACTTACAAACTGGCCTACAATTCATTCTACGGGAAGCTGGCGCAATCGGTGGGATGGGCAGCGGACGTCGATAAAGGCATCACACCGCCACAATTCCAGTCGTACATATGGGCCGGAATAATAACGTCCGGGACTCGCGCAATGATCCTTGACGCGGTATGTCAATCCGGCGCGGACGTGACCTCGATAGCGACGGACGGTATTCTCTCCCGCTCACCGATTGATCACCTGACGTGCTCCGCTGAGTTGGGCGAGTGGGAATATAGCGCGGTTACCGACGCCTACCTATTCCAATCAGGCGTGTATACGATGATCGCTCACGATGAAACGTGCACTGACCCTGAAACGCACATTGACACTGAGCATGAGAAGTGCAAACGCAAGTACGCTACCCGGGGATTCAGTTCTAAAGAGATCGGCTATCAGCAACTTATCGACGCGTGGACTAACGGAGTGATTAAAGTCTCCCCTATCCACGATGCTGATAACGTACCTACGCGGTTCGTTAACATGCGGCAAGGAGTCAGTCGACTTAACGCGCTAGACGTTATCGGGCAATGGATACCCTCTGTGCACGAT
>JBOHUW010000009.1:0-13188 GCA_050734895.1 Candidatus Dormibacteraceae bacterium
GATTCGCTATGACGATATAGGTAAACTCCGGGCTCAACTAGAGGCATTAAAGCGACAGCTGGAGACGGAGGGAGCCTTCCGGCCAGAGCGCAAACGACCGCTGCCTCTTCTGCCCCGAGCCATTGCCCTGGTCACCTCGCCCACCGGGGCGGTGATTCATGACCTCCAAGAGACCATCCTGGAGCGCTACCCCAACAGCGAGATTCTGGTCTATCCGGCGCAGGTGCAGGGGCTGGCCTCACCGACCAGCGTGGTTACTGCCCTGGAGCAGTGCAACCGGGAAGCCCGAGCCGAGGTGGTGGTGGTAGCGCGAGGCGGTGGCAGCTTTGAAGAGCTCTATGCCTTTAACAGTGAAGTGGTCGCCAGGGCCATCCTGAACTCCCGAATCCCGGTGGTTACCGCCCTTGGCCACACCTCAGATCGCACCCTCGCCGATCTGGTCGGCGACTGTGAATGTCGCACCCCGACCGCCGCCGGCGAGCGGGTGGTACCCCGGAAGAGCGACCTTCTGGCCCAGCTCCAGGAGCGGCAGCGCCGCCTAAGGCGGGAGCTCAACCATCTGTGGAGCGCGCAGCGGGAGCGGCTGGAGAGCCGACAACAGCGCCTCGGCCAGCAACTACCGCTACTCCTGAAGCAGCGGCTGGATCGCCTTATCCGCTGCCGCGCTCAGGTTGCTAATCTCAATCCGCGACGCCAGCTCGAGCAGCGCCAGGAGCTGCTGAAGGAGCGAGAGCTGCGGCTTCGACGAGCTCTCGAGCTCCGCCTCGGGCGCGCCGAAGAGCGGCTCGGGCTACGTGGACAGCGACTGCAGGCCCTCAGCCCCCATGCGGTGTTGGCCCGGGGTTACAGCATCACCTCAGATGCGACAAGCGGTGCCGTACTCCGCGATGCCCAAGCCACCAATCGAGGACAACGGGTGAAGATTCGCCTCGCCGTCGGGCAGCTCCAAGCCCAAATCGAGGAGAATGGAGAGAACGATGGATAAAGTAGAGCTCAGCTACGAGCAGGCGGTAGCCCAATTCGATCAACACCTTAAAGCGCTGGAAGAGGGGAAGCTCAACCTGGAGGAGGCCCTCGGAGTAGTGGAGCAGGCCAGTCACTGCCTGCGCGTGGCGAAGGATCGGCTGGAAGTGGCGCGGAAGCATATTGAGGTCAGGCCACCCGAGGGCAAAGGCAGCTCAGAGGGTGAAAAGGAGGGCAACGCCTCGGCGCAACCCCAGCAGGCGACGATTTTTTAGCTGGGTGCGCACTTTAACGCTAGCGGCAAACTATCAAAAAGCGGGGCAGTCATCCTCGTAATATCGGGAGACTCGATTTGTCCGAACCGTGCTCCAACTTGACGATCCCAACGTTGCGGCAATCTATCGGTCAGATCCTGATGCTGCTCTTCGCCCCCTCTCGGAGCCCATTCTTCTGGACGAGTGGCAGGAAGCACCAGAAGTCCTCGGAGCGGTAAAGCGTAGCGTCGACCTCGATCCGCACGCCGGCCGATTCATTATGTCGACGGCCTGCTTCGCGATGAACTAGGTGAACGCTTCATCTGCGGGCTGGTTTTCTACACCGGCAATCATCACCGGCGCATTGGAGAGAGGGTGTTCGCCACGCCTATCTCAACGCTCTGGGGATAGAGCTGACTACGCGAAGGATTCTACCCCTGGCCAATCCAGCGGAGGGCGAACTGGTGACCAAGGACGACTACCACGCCATTAACTGGAGGAGTTGGGGTGGGAGGTGGGGCATCTTTTTTCACCTCTACCAGGCGAGCTCCGAAGTAGTTGGCCAACCATTGGGCCGTGGCTCGGCCCTTACCATCGGAGTAATCGTAAACGGTGGATCCTTGCGCCGTCGGAACCCGCGTCGGATCCACTACATTGAAGCCTAAGGGACCGAGCGCCCCGGATATCTCAACTCCGAGATCACTAAGGCTGTGGCTGCCGTTGGCCACCTGGACTGGAGTTTTCTCCCTCAGCACTTTGGGATCAACCAACAAATTGTCGAAATATTGGTGGAGCGTGCCATATGAGGGATCGGTGGAGCACTCGTAGTAACCACCTCTATCGCAGGCGTGGAGGAAGTTGTTGTAATCAATGGAGAGCTTGCCGATCGAGGAGTCGGGCAAGCCCTTCGACCACTGATAGAGAATCCGGAGATCGCTCAGAGTTAGGTTGGTGGAGAAGTTCTTCTGCAGAGCATCCATCAGCTGAGGGGCTTTGGCTATTGCCCCAACCGAATCCCCCTTTTTGCGGATAGCGTTGAGGATCAGCTGCTGCCGCTTGATACGGCCGAAGTCACTGGCCTCTGCCCCCTCGGTGGCATGGCGGGAGCGAGCTACCTCCAGGGCCTGCTCCCCATTCAGCGACTGACAGCCAGCCTTGAAGTGGATCCCACCCCTGACGTAGCTATCGTGGTAGTCGGGATATTGGTAGTCATCAAGCGGACCGGTCAAACAGACATCGACCCCACCCAGGGCGTTGACAATATCCCGGAAAGCGACGAAATCCACCCCCACATAGCCATCGAAGGAGAGGCCGGTCACCTGACCGAAGGTCTGCATGGCCAAGTTACCCCCGCTGTCCTTATTGCCACTGGCGGTGAATTGAGGCTGTTTGCCTTCGTAGCTGCCGTCGTCCTTACCAGCGGCATAGGCGACATTGATTTTATTGACCAGGCAGCCACCGCTGGTATAGGGGCAGATCTTCACTCTGAGATCCCGCGGTACCGACGCCATCATCGCTCGATGGTTGGACGGATCGATTGTCAAGACCAGATCGCTGTCGGTCAAGTAGGGGGCATCGTTCTCATCCCCCCCATAGCCGAGGAGCAGGAGATTAACCCGCTGGCCATGCTGAATCTTCCAACCCACACTCCCATCCGGGGGGCTGAACTGCTGCTCCAGGGCGCTCAGCGGATTACCAGCATTGAAAGTTTGAAGGAAGCTGTAAGCTCGGACCGAGAACCAGACCCCCAGGAGTAGAACTATCAGTGAGCCGACCAAGAGAAGTCGGCGGCCAGTCAGCCGCGGTCGAACAAGGCGCCCTCTCGAGGCCCGCAGGCGGGGCGGGGGGATCGATCCGGCTCGCTTGCCTGGCCGACCCTTTTGGTACATCCTCCTAGCCTGCTATTTTGAGCTTGGTACCGCGCAGTGAGGCTAGCTGAATTCCGATCAGGGCAAAGCAGGCCAGCGCCTGATCGTTCTTGAAATAGGGCACATCGACCAAGCCATGGACCAAAAAGGCGAGCACCAGACCAAGCAAACCGATCGACATCAAGCGTGGCCATGAGGACTCGGGTGCCGATACCAATCCCCGTCTGACCAGCCGGAGCATCTGAATCAATAGCCAAACGATCGCCGCCAACCCGAGCAGACCGGTTTCACTCCAAAAGTTGAGGAAGAGGTTGTGTGGGTAGATCAGGTCCTCGTGAAAACCAGCATCGTGATAGGGACGAAGCGATTCCTTGAAGCCGGCCAATCCACCGCCCAAGAGCGGGTGGTGGCGCAGCATGTTGAGGGATGACTTCCATAGATCAATCCGCAACCCGATCGTGTTAAATCGGCTGTGGAGATCGAATTCCACCAGGATGCGGGAACGAATAGAGTGCGAGAAGGCGAAAAGCAATGCCCCGACAGCGCTCAATCCGGCAATGATCCACCAGCGCAGCCGGCTGAAGAGGCTGACCGCGACCACCAGTACTAACACCGTCAGCCAGCCGGCTCGGGAATAGCTGGTCAAACAGGCCAAAACAGCGATTAAGGCAAAAGCTCCGGCGGCCAGCCGATCGATTCTGGGCCGGCTCCAGAGGGCAAGAGGAAGAGCGAAGGCGATTAACGGCTCCAGATAAAGCGGAACCGCGTTGGCCGACTGGTAAATCGCGACCGGTGGGGTGAATACATTGAAGTGTCCACTAACGTAGGCCGGCACGGTTACTACTAGGTTGGCCAGCGCTATGATACCGCCGCTGACCGCCAGCCCGGCCAACAGCAGCCGCGCCCGATTGGTTTGGCGGGCGATAGCGGCACAAACCAGCCCAGCCAGCATCGGCTCCAGGAAGTAGGCCGCCCAGATCCCCATCGCTCCCCGCCGATTGGGTGATAGCACCATATCCAACGTCGCCGCCAACAATAGCAACAACGCCGGCCATCGGTAGGGATTGTGCCAATCGAGCTCGAAGCGGTAGGCGAAGAGACCGACCACGATCGCCACCCCCAGAACGATCTCCAACCCGTTGGTCGGTAGACCCAGCAGATGGCCGCGAAGCAGATAGGAGGGACTGCAGGCCAGCGCTAGAGCCATCAACCAGGTGGCCAACGGCTGCCATCGATCAGATTTTATCGCCGCCTGCCAGATCGCATTCATCTCTCGGATAGTTATTTTGCCTGAAACCCCGACTACACGGTCGCCCTCCGCATAGAATAATTTTCGCTGATGAGTTCACCTCCCCGCTACCTCGAAGGAACCACTGTAGGCAGCGGTCGCGATATTATCGGTGTTCGCCGCGACCGAATCGCCGCAATCATCGAGCAGGGCCGAGAGCTGGTCGGCCGGGGAAAGATCGAGAAGGCCCTGCCGGAGACGATCACCGGCGTCACCGCCGCCCTCCTGGTCACCCTCGGTGGCTATGGAGATCCACTCACCGAGGGCCAGTGGCGAGAGTTGAGTGGGGTAGTCGGAGGCATCATGAGCGACGCCAACTACCCCAACCTGGCCCGACTACGCAACCTGATCACTCCGCAGCAGTTTCAGATGGTGACCCACAACCACGGGTATAGCAACTTCATGCGCCGGCTGGAGGATGGCCGTTGGGTCTGCCCCCTGACTCCCCGTCTGGAGGACGTTCCGGACGTTTAGGAGGGGGAATCAATCAGCCAGCGGGCGATCAGCATCCGCTGGATCTCCGAGGTGCCTTCGCCAATTTCATTGATTTTGGCGTCGCGCCAATAACGCGCCACCGGGTAATCCTCAATAAAACCGTAGCCACCATGGATCTGCACCGCCTGGTCGGCCGCCCGCTTGGCTGCCTCCGAGGCGTAAAGCTTGGCCATCGAAGCCAATCGCCCCACCTCCAGGAGGGAATCAAGCGATTGATAGGCGACCGCCGCCCGATAGGTGATCAGCCGGGCCAGCTCGGTCTCGGTGGCCATGTCGGCCAGCTTGAAACGAATCGCCTGAAGCTTGGCGATCGGGGCCCCGAAGGCCGCCCTAGACTTAGCGTAACTGAGGGCGGCATCCAGACAAGCCTGGGCCAACCCGACCGAGAGGGCAGCTATTGCGATCCGGCCCCCGGTGAGGGTTTTGAGGAATTGGGCCTGGCCTCCTCCCCTCCGCCCCAGAATATTTTCCTCCGGTACTGAGCAGTCGTCAAAGGCGAGGGGATGAGTATCCGAGGAGTGCCAGCCCAACTTGTGGTAGCTAGGCAAAACCGTATAACCAGGCGTCTCCCGTGGAACCAGGAGGGCGCTGATTAGATGAGGGTTCCCACCAATGCCGGCTTCGGTGAGGGCGGTTATGGTCACCCCGGCGGAGATCGTCGTGCCCGAGTTGGTGATGAACTGCTTGGCTCCGTTGATCACCCACTGGCCATCCCTGAGGCGAGCCCGGGTGACAATCGCTCCGGCGTCGGAGCCCGAGCCGGGTTCAGTCAGGCCAAAGGCCCACAGCTTCCGGCCACTCAATAGCTCGGGCAGCCAGTGCTGACGCTGCGCCTCACTGCCATACTCGTAGATTGGAGCCGCTCCCAGAGAGACCGCGGCCTCCAGGGTGATGCCCACTCCGGCGTCAGCCCGCGAGATCTCCTCCACGGCCAGGCAGTAGGAGAGGAAATCGGCCCCCACCCCTCCCACCGATTCCGGAAAGGGTAGCCCGAAGAGCCCCAACTCCCCCATCTGGGCCACAATCTGATCCGGAAAACGATGCTGCTGATCTAGCTCGGCCGCCGCTGGTGCAACTACTTCGCCGGCAAATTGACGACAGAGGTTGCGAATTTCCCTCTGTTCATCACTCAACTCAAAATTCATGGTCAGTTGGGCAGAATAGTCAGCTTTAGGATCCAGCTACAGCCCAACAGCAACCCCCCGACCAGCAGAGCTCCGCGCAGGATTGAGTGGGATATCCAAATTTGACGTTGAAATATTACCCCCCCCAACAAGACCCCTACCGCAGCGATCGTCAAGCCAAAGAGCAGCGGCCCCAGTGGATAGAGTTGGAAAGCGTGAGTTAGATCGCCTCTCCAGAGGAGGGCGAAGGAGCGAGTTCCGCCGCATAACGGACAAGGGTGACCGGTCAACTGCAGAAAGGGACAGGTGGGGAGGGCAAGGTGGTGAGTGGAAAGCTCAGCCCAAAATTTCGTGTAGAGGAGCCAACCTAGAAGCGCAACCAGAATGAGAGGGAGTCGTAGAGGGTAGTTCGGTCCAATCAAAACCATACCTTCACCCTCTTCGCATCTCTGCTTGAGACCACCTTGAATCGACCAATTCATGATCTGGCCTCTACAAAAATGGTGGTCGCTCGCTGGAGCGGTCACGGGTTAACCAGAACAGACCCACCCCGAGGAGCATCAAGACACTGATTACCGGGGTCAGGACCAGGTAGGTTTCGGCTATTTCTTCAACCACGGCTAGAACAACTTTAGCCTGCCTCATCCGGCCACTGCACCGGTATCCGGGTGGTGCAGTTGGTAAGCTCCTGCGAGGCCTTAGCGTAACGAACGATGGTCGGCAGACTGCCCTTGACCTTCAGCTTGCCTAGAATCATCCCCCGAATCGCATCCAGTCGACCGGTCGCCACCTGCTTCCAGCGCGAGTAGGAGGCGGAGATGGTGAAGTCGCACTCCCGTGCCTCTTCCACGGTACCAACCCTGACCTCCCTTGCCTCTCCATCATAGAGATCCATCACCAACCCCTGGGCCTCGGCAAAGCCCTTATCCGGTTCGGCCTCGATCGCCAGGCCAACTCGCCACTTCCAGCCCTGCGCAACCTCACGGTAGCGCTCGCTACGGTTGATCTCGTCCTGAAACGCCTGCGCCCACTGGGGTGAGAATGCAAGGTAACTCATGCTGGTAACGCTAGCAGCTTGCGATGAGGCGACGCTATTCGCTACGTCTCCGATGGGGCAGTTGACAGACAGTTAGGTTGGTCAATCTGACCGTAGCTCCTCCAATGATCGACAAATGATGAACCGCCCGCCGATAGTTGGCCCGGCTCGGCCAGCGTACTCTGATCACAGGAGATCATGGTTATTGGATGAGCGTTGCTCAGGCTGCCACTGCCGTCGGCCGACTTGTAGCTGACATTCGAGATGGTTAAATCGCCGAAGTTATTCAGCCCCAACAGGGAATGATCCAAACTATTCTGGCTGCGTTCGGCAATGAACTCGATCGTATTCCCGGGGTCGGTATTGCCCTGCATTTTGTAGTTACCGTTCACACAGGTATTTAGGCTGTCATTGCACAGAGTCCAGGACATCGCATGGCGGTTATAGTCGTAGCCCACGGTGGAGCTTACTTGGTTGCCGGCCTGAATCGGCAGGTTGGTCACCAGCTGTTCGGTTTGTAGGTCGGGCAAGGCCTCATACCAGAAGCTGAACAAATCCATATGGCAGGCATTCGGCGCGGTACATGAACCGTTAGTCGTCGTGCCAGCCTGCACCAGATTTCTACCATTACCAATGCCCGGCCAGATCGTCGAATCCATCTGCTGCGCCATCTTCCCCCCTGCATTGAGAGCGGGAACCCGCCAACTCTGACTGACCTCAGTGGCATTTGGCACCCCCTGCCAAAACCCCGACCAGTTGCCTGTTTCAGGCGGCAGACCCGAGTCAGAGCTACGGGAGGCAGGTGATTGAACATCATTCTCCGCCGGCGCCGCCTGGCAGCGCGCCTGGGTAAGCCAGTTGATGGCGGGCTTCCCGCTCACCTTCTTCACCCCATCGAGCTGCCGATTCACGGCTCCCAATAAGTTCGTTGTCAACCCGGTCACCGGCGCCGTTAGGTGGTCGGTGAAGGGAACAAAGAGCGTCAATCCCGGACATCCGCTGGTGTCGGAGGAGAAATAACCATCCTCCGCCGGCGCCGCGGCCACCGGAGCGGCGAAACCAAGCGCGCTTAAGCAAATCACTACGGCAGCTGCAATCCGACGAGACATATTCCCTTCTCCCTCCAAATTTAAGTTGTTACGGACAGGTTTAATCAGTCCTCATAGCGCTCCTCGGGGATTCCAGTGGCTATTGGAGTTCGGCACTACAACCCAACCGCTGTAGCCGCCATCTCCACCACTGCTCGGGGGGACGGATTGCACCGGCTCGCTGCCGCCGCCGTCACCTCCACCATTGCTCGGAGGAGGTGGACTACCCCTACCTACAGGCTGCGGTGCCGGCGCCCTCGGTCTAGCCGGCGGGGCAACGGCCACCGGGGGCGGCATGGGCGGCGGAGGCGATGAAGGGGTCGGGGGTGGTGATGGAGCCACTGGAGCGGCAGGCGGGGGCGGGAGCGGTTTGGTTGCCAGATCGGCGTGGGCATCAACCACCACCCCGGACGACATGGTCAGCTGAAGCGGTGATTTCATATTCAGCTTTTTCTCGCAGCCCAAGCCGGCATAGCTATTCTGCCAGCGCATCGCCATGTAGTTAAAGAGGTTGTCCGCCTGACTCGGGGCTGGTGAGGCAGCCGGACTGAGCAACGGCTGCCCACCGGCCACCCCAGGCAGACCGGCTTCCAACAACCCATGACAGTATGCCTCGGGTGAGGCCTTATCTAAACTGTCCACCGCCGGCTGATCCAGCGCCGCCCGCTCCACGTTCAGATGCGCCAGGTCCAGCCCACCAGGGTCTCCACCCGGTACCAGCGCCACCATCGCTGGGGGATAGGCCGCCGCCTGGAGCTGATCTAGCGCCGCCGCGCTCTCGCTCATCGTGGGATCAGCCAAATCCTGCACCGTCCAGGGGTGACATCCCATCGCCGCGTCAAGCCGACCAACCAGCAACCCATCTGCCCCACTATCGCTCTGCGTACTCACCGCGGGGAGCATCGCCTTGTTCTGGGGGGTATTGGAAGCAGTTTTGCCGTCCTGGGTCACCAGGTAGGTAACCGTCGTGCTCGCCGAATCGTTGCGCCCGACCACACTGTAATCTCGAATTGTTGAACAGCTCTTCCCATCTTTCGCCTGACCAGGCGAGGGGATCTTCAACTTGCCCGCCGCGACCGCCTGATTGGCCGCCTTGTAGAACCCGTCGGCGTTGCAGAAAACGGCTTTGGGAAATCCTCCGTCATCGCCTCCGACGCAGCTTCCCTGCCCTTTTCCGGTGAGCTTCAGATGATCACCCTTGAAGGATGCCCAGATTCCGACCACGCTCGATCCGGAAATCGCCAGCGGAGTCGGCGTAGCCGCCGGTTGGTTTCCCTGATCGACCACCAACGGATCATAGACAGCTAGTTTGCCGCTATTCGGATCGAGCACCAGGGCTTCGACGAAGAGCGCCGCATGGGAGTTCTTCTCGCGGCATGAGCCATCTCCGCCCAGCTGCCAGGGAGTAAACAAACTGGACACAGCAACCGGCTGCTCGGGAATCACCACGCTGCAGCTAATCTGGACGTTATCCGCGGCCGGAGTAGAGGTCGGCAGGATCATCGTCCCTGCTACTCCAATAAGTGCGGCCAGCAAACTCCGTCTCAACATCATTTAATCCCCTCGTCAGATCCCCTCGTCATCCTAATTCCCCTCTTACTTTATTATCAACTATTAAATCGGGGTTGCGGTTACTTAACTTAAGCTGCTACTCAGCTATCCCGCCGAAGGCTGAGGACGGCCATAAAGGCCTCCTGGGGAATCTCCACCGCCCCCACCCGCTTGAGCCGCCGCTTGCCCTCCTTCTGCTTCTCCAACAGCTTTCGCTTACGCGAGACATCGCCACCATAGCACTTCGCCAGCACGTCCTTGCGCATCGCCGGAATCGTCTCCCGAGCGACGATCCGTCCCCCGATCGCTCCTTGCAGCGGAACCTCGAACATCTGTCGCGGAATGATCTCCTTAAGCCGCTCCACCAATCGACGACCCTGATCTCGCGCCTTCGATTCCTCAACGATCATTGAAAGGGCATCGACCGACTCCCCGGTAACCAGCACATCCAACTTGACCAATTTGCCGGCCCGATGGCCGATCATCTCGTAATCCATCGAAGCATAGCCCCGAGATCGCGACTTGAGCTGATCGTAGAAATCGTGAATTACCTCGGCCAAAGGCAGCTCATATTCCAACCTCACCCGCTCCCCACTCTGGTGTTCGAGGTGGCGGAAGCTGCCCCTCCGATCCTGGCAGAGCTCCATCATCGGCCCGACCAAATCGGTGGGGACGATGATCGAAATCTTGACGCAAGGCTCCTCGATGTGATCGATCGTGGTCGGATTGGGGAGCAACGAGGGGTTATCAATCACTTCCATCTCGCCACTTCGGAGGTAGACGTGATACTGCACGGTAGGGGCGGTGGTGATCAGCTCCAGCCGGTACTCCCGCTCCAGCCGCTCCTGCACGATCTCCAGGTGGAGCAGCCCCAAGAAGCCGCAACGGAAGCCGAAACCAAGGGCGGCCGAACTCTCCGGTTCATAGACCAGAGCAGCATCGTTCAGCTTATATCTCTCCAACGCCTCCCGCAGGTTGTGGTAGCCGTCGGAATCAGCCGGAAAGATGCCGGCAAAGACCATCGGCTGGGCCGGACGGTAGCCCGGCAGGGGCTCCGCTCCACCCCTCTCCAGAGTCACCGTATCCCCAACCTGGGCCTCGTCGACCTTTTTAATCGCCGCCGTAAAGTAGCCCACCTCACCTGCCCGCAGCACCTCACCGGCTTTCCGCCGGGGCGTGAACCAACCTACCTCATCCACCTCGTGGAGGCTGTTGGTGTGGATCATCCGCACCCTCGATCCGGGGCGGATCTCCCCCTCCATCACCCGCACGTAGACGATCACTCCCTGGTAGGGGTCGTAGAAGGAATCGAAAACCAGCGCCCGCAGCGGCGCCTCGATCTCCCCCCGCGGCGGCGGGACCTGGCTGACCACGGCCTCCAAGATGGCATCTATGCCCACCCCCTGCTTGGCCGAGGCGAAGATTATCTTCTCGCGCTCGAGCCCGGTTACGGCAACGATCTCCTCGGCCACCACCTCCGGGCGAGCCGCCGGTAGGTCAATCTTGTTGAGCACCGGAACCAACTCCAGGTCGGCTTCCACCGCCTGGTAGAGGGTGGCCAAGGTCTGGGCTTCGATTCCCTGCGCCGCATCGACCACCAGGATCGCCCCCTCGCAGGCGGCCAGCGAGCGCGAGACCTCGTAAGAGAAATCGACATGGCCGGGAGTATCGATCAGGTTCAGCTGGTAGGTTTCTCCATCCGCCGCCAGATAGGACATCCGCACTGCCTGCAGCTTTATAGTAATTCCCCGCTCCCGCTCCAACTCCATGGTATCGAGCAGCTGATTAGTCATATCTCGGTGCGCGATCGCCCCGGTCCGCTCCAACAGCCGGTCGGCAAGGGTCGACTTGCCGTGGTCGATGTGGGCGATGATGCAGAAGTTGCGAATCAGGTGAGCAGACATGAACGTTATCAGGATGCACTAAAATCAATGAGCGAGAGGCGAGATGAATAATTCCAAGGAGTCGACCCACCTCACCGTGGAGCCATTTAGCTAGATGGAACAACAACCCCAACCGCCACCAGGGGAAGATCAGGCAGCCCCGCCTCAATATTCGCCAGACGGGCGCTTCTGGTGGGATGGCGCCCACTGGACCCCGGTGGAGCAGCTCCCTCGACTCGATCAGCCGTGGGAGAATCAGGGGGATGCGGGGTGGGAGGATGAGGAGGATCGCGCCACCCGCTCCCTCTCTCGAGTCGGCCTGTTACTGGTCGGCTCCGGGGCAGTACTGCTCATCGGTTGGGCGGTTTTCGCGTTTCATCTGATTGGTTTGTGAGGTCACTGTCCGCTTCGCGTCCCTGGACATAATGACAAGATTTAGGGAGTGGCTATGAGAGTGACCGGGTTCGGGAACGCTTTTGCGACTATGCGGGGGGAAATCCCCTCCATACGAGCAGCGGCCCGGGATACAGGACGAGCCGCGGCCAAAGCAACGCCCTCTCTCCTCAAAGCCGCCTGGGAGGGTGCGAAATTCACCTACGAGGCAGTGATGTGGTTGGGCGAGATGAGTTCGTCAGATTCTCGGCGCATCTATCATCCAAAAATAGGGCCGCCCGCGACATCAGCTATACACGCCACAGTAAACGTGGTTCCTGTCGCAACCGCCCTCAGCCGGACCGCTTATCGAACTGGCAGAGCATTGGGGCGAGGCTTAGCCGAGTTAGAAGTCCAGCGAAGAACTCCCGGACTTGGCCTTACAGTGGGAGGGCCTTAAAGATCGCCGCCTCCGGCCAGCAGGATTTAATCCTAATATGCAAAATAAACTTCACCGTAATTGCCTTAAGGTCTAATCTATAATGCATGACCCGACAGAATCGCCCGCTTTTTCCTCAAACCCAACGTCGGGCCGAAGCCTTTGGTGAGCGGATACACCTGGCTCGCCTGCGGCGTCGCATAACGCTCAACGATATGGCCGCCCGGGTTGGCTCGACCCGCGCTACACTGGCTCGTCTGGAGCAGGGAAAACTCTCGGTCAGTATGGGGTTGGTGATACGGGTCCTGGGCGTGCTCGGACTTGAGGCGGACCTGGACCAGCTCGCTCGCGACGATGAGCTCGGTCAGCGCCTACAGGATGTTCGGCTCCGACGCCCGCGAACCCCTGGGAGGAAGTCAACTGATGGCTGATGGACGCAACCAGGTGATCGTCCAACTCGATGCCGCGGAGCTGGGGCCGGAACAAAAGATTGGGCTACTGACTCGGGAGCGCTCAACCTCGAAGAGCGTAATCTCCTTTGCCTACGAAAGGCAATGGGTTGCAATGCGCAGTTCCTTTTCTCTTGATCCCGAGCTCCCTCTCTATGAAGGTGGGCAGTACGCGCCCGCCTTGCCCGGGATCTTCACCGACGCCGCGCCCGATCGCTGGGGGCGCACACTTCTGGAACGCCGGGAAGCGCTGGCTGCGCGGCGGGAGGGGCGCCGACCCCGCCAGCTGGATGAGTGGGACTTTTTGGTTGGGGTGAACGACTCGACGCGTATGGGTGCGCTCCGGTTCAGCCGCCCAGTGACGGGGCCTTGCTGGAT